>DAIPJR010000096.1:0-7259 GCA_036770165.1 Actinomycetes bacterium
GGCGTGCTCTTGCCGTAGTAGACCGGGACGTAGACGTCGAGGCGGCGCGTCGTCTGGCCGCCCGCGGCCACCTGGTCGACGAGGGCCGCCGAGCTGGCCGAGCCGGCGCGACGGGTGGCGAGATCGAAGCGGATGGGGTCCGGGATGCCGCCCTGCACTACCTGGCCGGTGACCGGGACGGCGGGCACGCCGATGTTCCTCGTGCTGTCGTAGATGAGGACTCCGTCACCCGTCCACAGCCGTACGCCGACGAGGCTGGAGCTCGTCTGGGTGGCGTACTCGGTGTCGAGCCGCTGCACGAGCGCGGCAGGGAACGACCCCGTCTTGTACTCGGACAGGGGCACCTCGCGCTCGACGCCCACCCGTACGTACGCCTCGGCGGTGCGCTGCGACTGCAGGAGAGCCTGCTGCTCGAGCAGGTGGGCAGACACCCACACGAGGGCAGCACCCAGCGCTGTCATCGCGACGAGGCTCACCAATGCGAACGTCGCCGTCAGCCGTAGTCGGCGCACGACCTCTTCACCCCAGCCCTTGTCCCTGTTGGGAAGGTCGGTCCGAACGGGGTCACGCTTGAGCCGGGGGGGCCGCGCAGATCAACGGCAAGGGGTCAAGAACGCCCGTCGCGGATACGGGCCAGCCATGCCTGGGCCTCGCTGTACTCGCCGTCGGAGACGCCGCGGCGAAGGGCAGGGCGAGCGCCGTCGGCGCGAGGGTAGGAGCCGAGGAAGCGCACGTCGGCGCAGATGCGGTGCAGGCCGATCAGGGCCTCGCCGACGCGAGCCTCGTCGATGTGCCCCTCGGCATCGACCGAGAAGAAGTAGTCGCCGATGCCGCCGCCGGTCGGCCGGGACTCGATCCGGGTGAGGTTGATCCCGCGAACGGCGAACTCGGTGAGGATCTCCAGCAGCGCGCCCGGATGGTCCTTGCCGATCACGAGGACCAGCGAGGTCTTGTCGGACCCGGTGGCGCGCTCGGGGGACACCGGCCTCGAGACCAGGACGAAGCGCGTCTCGGCGCCGGCCACATCGTGCACGTCGTCGGCCAGGACCTCGAGGCCGTAGACCTCGGCGGCGAAGGAACCGGCCAGCGCAGCGTCGTACCGGCCCTCGGAGACCAGTCGCGCGGCGTCGGCGTTGGACGCGGCGGCCACCCACTCGGAGTCGGGCAGGTGCTCGTGGAGCCAGTGCCGGCACTGCGGCTGCGCGTGCGGGTGGCTGGCGACGGTACGTACGTCCTCGAGGGCCGTCCCCTGTCGTACGAGCAGGGCGAAAGCGACGGGCAGGTGGGTCTCGCGCCGGATGACCAGCGGCGCACCGAAGGCGAGCTCGTCCAGCGTCGCCGACACCGACCCCTCGACCGAGTTCTCGAGCGGCACCATCGCCGCGACCGCATCGCCGCTGCGCACGGCCTCGAGCGCCGCCGCCACGGTGGCCCGCGGGACGAGCACGGCGTCGGTGGCGAGCCCCACCTCGGCGAGGCAGGCGGCCAGCGCGGCCTCGGTGAACGTCCCGGCCGGACCGAGGTAGGCGTAGTCCTCGCTCACGAGGCGTCGACCTCCGGCGTGACGAGGGCCTTGGGCTGCACGGTGATGGGCAGGCTCGACTTGCCGGGATCCTTCGGAGACCGGCCGGGCTTGGCCGGTCGGGCGCTCTTCCCGGTGCGCGGCGGCGACGCCGCGTGACCGCGCAGGGCCCACGTCACGACCTGCTCCTCCTCCGGGGAGAGCTGGGCCTCGGACTGGCCGGCCTTGACACCCTTCGCATAGGTACGGGTCTCGCTCCGCCCGTTGATCGAGCTGAAGACGAGGCCGTCGCCGGAGTCGTCGAGCATCGCGGCTGAGAACGAGAGCCGCCCGCCCATGTCACCGAACGCGTCGTACCGGACGACGGCGACGTGCCGGATCGCGTCGGCAAGGTCGGTGCGCACGTCTTCGAGGCCGGCCACGACGACGGCCACCTCGCCGCGCAGCGCCTCGACCTGGCGCCCCGTACGGGCCGCTGCGTCGACGAACGAGACGTCGCCGTCCTTGCCCTGGAGGACCGAGTAGGCGTGCCGCAGCCGACGGAGGCGGACCTGGGCGACCAGCCCGAGCGCCAGCCCGATCGTTGCGACCGCGGCACCTGACACGGCCACGATGCTGGTGACAGAGGGGTCGAGCGGCACGTAGCCAGAGTAACTGCACCGGCGGCGGCTAAGGTCCGAGCATGGCGACGGACGAGAGGGACGCCGGCTACCTCGACCTGGGCTACGCCCGTCCGGACACGCATCGCGCCGAGCGGACCGGCGACCCCGAGGTCGTCTACGGCGCCGGCAAGACTCCCGAGCAGGTGGTCGGCCTGCTGCGCGCCCTCGCCGACGCGCACCCAGACCGCGCGGTCCTGGCCACCCGGCTGACCGACCGGTCGCTGTCAGCGGTCTCGGCCGCGTTCCCGTCGGCGCTCGTCGACGACGTGGCGCGGGCGGCGGCTGTCGGTTCTCTGCCGCAGCCCCGGGGGGCCGTCTGCGTGGTCGCCGCAGGGACCTCCGACGCCCCCGTCGCGGCCGAGGCCGCGTTCACCGTGCGCGTGTTCGGGGCGGGTGTGCGCCGCGTCGACGACGTCGGCGTGGCCGGGATCCACCGGCTGCTCGCGGTACGCGACGAGCTCGACGCCGCCGACTGCCTCGTCGTCGTCGCGGGGATGGAGGGTGCGCTGCCGTCCGTCGTCGGGGGACTCGTGGGGGTGCCGGTCGTGGCGGTGCCCACCTCCGTCGGGTACGGCACGTCGTACGGCGGGCTGGCCGCTCTCCTCGCGATGCTCAACTCGTGCGCCCCCGGGGTCGTCGTCTGCAACATCGACAACGGGTTCGGCGCCGGGGTGTTCGCGGCGCGGGTGGCGCGGCGGGCGCACGCGGCGGCGCCATGACGGTCGCATGGTTCCAGTGCCTGGCCGGCGCGAGCGGCGACATGCTGCTGGGCGCCCTCCTCGACGCTGGCGCGCCGCTCGAGTCCGTACAGGCCGCCGTCGACGCTGTCGGCACCGAACCGATCCGCATCGAGACCGAGGACGTGCTCCGGCAGGGCCTCGCGGCCACCCAGGCGCACGTCCGCGTGCCGCCGTCCAGCGTGGTGCGCACCTGGGCCAACATCCGCCTGCTGCTGGAGTCGGCGGACCTCCCGGCTGCCGTACGGGGGCGCGCGCTGGACGTCTTCGCCCGCTTGGCCGACGCCGAGGCCACCGCGCACCGCACCACGGCGGACCAGGTGCACTTCCACGAGGTTGGGGCGCTCGACGCCGTCGCCGACGTCGTCGGGGTGTGCGCCGCCCTGCACGCGCTCGGCGTGACCGACGCCGTCAGCTCCGCGGTCGCCGTCGGCAGCGGCATGGTGCGCTCGAGCCACGGACTGCTCCCGGTGCCCGGACCCGCCGTCCTCGCGCTGCTCTCCTCGGCCGGCGCTCCGACCTACTCCGGTGACGTCCCGTACGAGCTGTGCACGCCGACCGGTGCCGCGCTCCTGGCCGCGACCGTGTCCAGCTGGGGGCCGATGCCGCTCGGTCGGGTCGCCGCGGTCGGGTACGGGGCCGGCAGCCGCGAGCTGGACGAGCTGCCCAACGTGCTGAGGGTCGTCCTGCTCGAGCCGGTGGCCGAGCCGCCTGCGTCCGGCACGGGCGAGCGGGTCCTCGAGACCAACGTCGACGACCTCGACCCGAGGCTGTGGCCTGGCGTGCTCGACGCGTTGCTCGTGGCCGGCGCCGCCGACGCGTGGCTGACGCCGATCCTGATGAAGAAGGGTCGCCCCGCTCACCTGCTGTCCGTCCTGGTCGGGCCGGAGTCGGCGGACGCCGTCCGGCGGGTCGTCTTCACGCAGACGTCGGCCATCGGCCTGCGCGAGCACGAGGTGGACAAGCGCGCGCTGGAACGTGCGTGGATCACTGTCGCCATAGGAGACTCGAGCGTGCGCATCAAGACCGCGACCTTCGACGGCACTGTCGTCAACGCACAGCCCGAGTGGGACGACGTCCTCGCCGCGGCCGCTGCCCTCGGGCGACCGGCTAAGGCGGTGCTGGCCGACGCCCTCACCGCTGCCGCAGCGAGCGGGCTGCTGCCGTGACCTTCTGGCAGGTGCTGGCGATGCTCGCCGGCCTCGTGTGCGTGCTGGGGACGACGTCCAGCGTGCTGCGCAACCTGGTCGTGCCTCGGCGCCTGCGCTCCGGGCTGACCCGGCGCATCTCTCGGGTGGTCGCCGTACCGTTCCGGTTCGTCGCCTACCGCAGCTCTGTCTACGCCACCCGAGACAAGATCCTCGCGTGGGCCGCTCCGCTGACGATCATCGTGATCCTGGTGTCGTGGCTGGTGCTGTACCTGGTCGGCTACGGCCTGCTGATCTACGCGATCGGCAACCTGAGCCTGGCGGCTGCGTTCCGCGAGGCGGGGTCGAGCGTGCTGACCCTCGGGTTTGCCTCGACCGACCGCAGCCGGCTGACCGTCGTCGACTTCGCGGCCGCCATGACCGGGCCCATCGTCATCGGCCTGCAGGTCGGCTACCTGCCGGCGCTGTACGCCGCGTACAACCGGCGCGAGGCCGAGGTGACGCTGCTGGACTCGAGGGCCGGGGAGCCGAACTGGGGACCGGAGATCCTCGCCCGGCACTCGTCAGTGTCGTCGCTGGACAACCTGGCCGAGCTGTATCGCGGCTGGGAGCGCTGGTCGGCGGAGGTGTCCGAGAGCCACTCCAACTACCCCATCCTCATCTTCTTCCGCTCGCAGGAGGCATCGCGCAACTGGCTGGTCGGGCTGCTCTCCGTCATGGACTCCGCGGCGCTGATGCTGTCGCTGAATCCGTCGTTGCGGCAGGGCGAGGCGCGGATGGCCATCCGGATGGGCTTTGTCTGCCTGCGCGCGCTCGCGAAGACGATGGGGTTGCCTTACGACGCCGACCCCGATCCTGACGACCCGATCACGCTGACGTACGACGAGTTCCTCGACGGCATCGCGCGGCTGGAGCGTGGCGGGTTCCCGATGGAGCGGACGCCGGAGGAGGCCTGGCCGCACTTTCGGGGGTGGCGGGTCAACTACGAATCGATCATCTACCGGCTGGCGTCGATGATCGATGCCGTACCCGCCCTGTGGAGCGGTCCGCGCCGTGGGGTCGCGGCACCCGTGGCGCCGCACACTCCGGTGAACCGGCTCCCCGGCGGGGGCAGCGGCCCGCTGTCGAAGTGGTCCTGATGCCGCTCGCGTTCGACGTCGGCGTGGCTGCCGCCACCTTCGTTGCGATCTTCCCCGCTGAGCTGCCGGACAAGACTCTGGTGGCGACGCTGGTGCTGTCGGCGCGGTACCGGCCGCTGCCGGTGTGGATCGGGGTCTCTGCGGCGTTCTTCGTGCAGAGTCTGGTGGCGGTGCTGTTCGGGGGGCTGCTGACGTTTCTGCCTCGGCTGGTGGTGCTGCTGGTGGTGGCTGCACTGTTCGGGGTGGGCGCGTTCGTCATGCTGCGTGGCGCATCCCACGCGGCCGATGACGTGGCTGAGGAGGAGCGCGAGATGTCGGCGGCCGCGGCGGCCCGCGGGTCGAGGCGGGTGGTGCTGACCAGCTTTCTCGTCCTGTTCGCCGCCGAGTGGGGTGACCTGTCGCAGCTCCTGACCGCCGGGTTGGCGGCCCGCTACTCGAACCCGCTCAGCGTGTTCGTCGGGTCGTGGGTCGCGCTGTCCGTGGTTGCCGCGATCGCTGTTGTAGTGGGCAACCAGCTCGCGCAACGGCTGCCGTTCGCGCTCATCCGGCGCCTGGCGGGCACCCTGTTCGCGGTGCTCGCCGTCGTCACCCTGGTCGAGGCCATCCGCTCGAGCCGCTGACGAGCACTGCCGCGGCCTCCTTGATCGGTACGGTCAGGGCGGCGGTCTGCGTGATCGCCGGGCCGGTGACCTCGAACGGTCCGGCGCCGTCGACCCAGAACTGTCCGACCCACGTCGCGGTGACGCGCGCTGTCGCCGTCTGCTGCTCGGTGTAGGCGTGGGCGACGCCCTCGTCGGGGTAGCTGCCGCCTGGGTCGGCGAAGTCTCCTGCGGCGCCGTCGCCGAAGTCCCAGTGCCAGGTGGCCTGGGCGTCGAGTTCGACCTGGTAGGCACCGAGGGCGAACGTGTGGCGACCCAGCGCTGTTGGCTCGTTGGTGGCGAACAGGACCGGCAGGTTGACGATGCCGCGCCCGCTCGGCTGGAAGCTCGGACGCAGGCGCGGCAGATCCTTCACGAACTGGTCGCGCACGCCGGGGATCAACGCCACGGGTGTCAACGCCTCCCCCGCCCCCCGACAAAACGTCCCCACCGGCCGAAACGTCGCCCACGTGTCTCGCTGCAGCAGCAATTGCATCCGGATCTTCTCAACGGGACACGTTCCGACGGCGCCAGGACAGAGCGCATCGCCACTTCCGGCGGTGTCTCGACAATCGGGTCGGACCTCCCACGTGCAACCCGGACAGCTGGCCGCCTCAGCGGAAAGCGTCGGAGGTTCGGCCTGGGCACCGGAAGGCAACAGCAACGCGCCGCGATAGGTCTCCGTGCCTTCGTCGCCACCGACGCCGCAGCCGGCGCAGGGCGAGTTGTCCGCCGAAGCACCCGCGCTGTGGGCCGCAATCAGCGCTAAGGCAGTTAGTGCGGCCAGCACCCGCTTGCGAAGCCACATCACCATTGCCTCACCTTGAGCTGGTCGTAGTCGACCATCCTCCAGACGCCGTTCGCCAGCTGGAACTCCGCAAGCACCGAGATCGTGTCGGCTCGGTGAGGTGATGACAGATGGCCTCCGTCGATCACCCAATACGTTGGCTCGTCAACTTCGTATTGAATATCGGCGAGCCCGTGTCGGACATCGACCAGGTGATAGCTGCGGATCGTCCAGGTGAGTCCTCGGATGCTTCCCTTTGACCAGTAAGCCCGCACATTCTGCTGCAACCTGCGGCATGTGCAAGCCGGCGCCGTCAGGTCTGCTAACGGCTTAGTGTTGCCCGTCGAAAATGCAGTGTTGGCGGCGACCAACCACCGACGGAAACCGGCTTCGATGGCAGCGTCGGTGGTGGGTTCGGGTGACGGGGTGGGAGCCGGCGGTGTGGCGCTCACCGTCTGCTTGACCGTGCGATTGGCTGACGCCGCGTCAGACGCGGCCGGCGAAGACGAGCAAGCGGCTAGCGCGACAGCGGCCGCGGCCGCGCAGCGACTGAGCGGCCCGAGCCGCCCTCGGAGATTGATCATGCAGGGACGGTAGCCGCGCTGATCATCACCTCAACCGTTGTC
>DAIPJR010000286.1:0-2330 GCA_036770165.1 Actinomycetes bacterium
CCGTGCTGGTCGACGCAGACCACCGCCAGCAGCCGGCCGCCGCCCGAGGCGTGCAGCGCGGACACGAGGCCGCACTCGGCGCACAGCGTCATGCCGTACGAGGCGTTCTCGACGTTGCAGCCCACCACCACCCGGCCGTCGTCGACCAGCCCGGCCACTCCCACCTTGAACCGCGAGTACGGCGCGTAGGCCCGGCCCATGACGTCGACGGCGGCCGCGTGCAGCGCGTCCCAGTCGACCTCCGGCTCGGCCGCAGCGGGCACCGGCACCTACCGGCCCTCGTACGGGACGCCGTCGGCGCCGGGTGCTCGAACGCGGCCGACGAGACCGGCCACCGCGAACAGCGTCGCTAGGTAGGGCAGCATGGCGAGGAACGACGACGGGATCGCCACCGGGGTACCGATGAAGGACAGCACCGTCTGCAACGCGTCCGCGAACCCGAACAGGAGCGCCGCACCGAGCGCGCCAAGCGGGCTCCACCGCCCGAAGATCACCGCAGCGAGGGCGATGAACCCCTTGCCCGACGAGATGTTCTTGGAGAACGCGCCGACAGTACCCAGGGTGAGGTAGGCGCCGGCCAGCCCCGCCACGAGGCCGGCGACGACGACGTTGCGGTAGCGGGTGCGGCGCACCTTGATGCCGACCGTCTCGGCCGCCTCCGGGTGCTCGCCGACCGCACGCGTGCGCAGCCCCCATCGGGTGCGGAATAGCGCGACCTGGACCGCCACGACGAGCAGGTAGGTGATGTAGACGATCCAGTTCTGGTCGAAGAACAGCGGCCCGATGAACGGGATCTTGCCGAGCACCGGGATCTGCACGGCGGACATCGGTGTCGGGTTGTTGTACGTGTCGGCGGCGGGCGCCATCAGCGCGTCGTAGACGAAGCCGGTGAGCCCTAGGGCGAACACGTTGAGGACGACGCCGAGGATGACCTGGTTGACGAGGTACTTGATGGCGAAGACCGCTAGCAGCAGCCCCATCAGCCCGCCTGCCAGCATCGCCCCGATGATGCCGATCGCGTTGTTGTGGAACAGCGTCGCGACCAGCGCACCGGCGAATGCCCCGGCCAGCATCTGCCCCTCGATGGCGACGTTGACGACGCCCGACCGCTCGCACAGGATGCCGCCGAGCGCACCCAGGATCAGCGGTACGGCAAGGAGAATGGTCTGCTGCAGGAGACTGAGTAGGTTGATGGTCGAGGCCTGGCCGGTCGCCGCCCAGCACAGGAACGACAGGACGACGCCGCCGAGGGTGAAGACCAGCACCCAGCGCATGCCTCGCCGCGAGAACCCGCGCGCGATCTGCAGGACGCCGAGCACCACGATGACGAGCCCGATCGAGATGGCCAGCAGCCGGGCCGGCAGGACGATGTTCGGGATCGAGAAGTAGGAGCCGTCGGCCGAGACGTCGAAGGTCGCCTTGACACCAGCCTTGGACCCGATCCCGAGCAGCAGGGCGCAGAGCAGCCCGAAGACGACGAGCGCCGATCCGGTGACGAGGCGATGCCGTCGGGAGACCGGGACGTCGACGACGGTGACGGCGGACGTGACCTCCGCGGCCTCGACCTCGGTGGGGCTCACCCGTTCCACCCGGTGGCGAGGGTCTGCTCGATGCCCGCTCCGACCGCGCGGGTCCGGAACACGGCGCTCACCATCGCCGGGGCGGCGATGAACAGCACGATGAGTGACTGGAGCACGGTCACCAGATCGACCGACGTACCCGTGCGCGACTGCATGATCGTGCCTCCCGCGGTCAGTGCCCCGAAGAGCAGCCCAGCCAGCACGGTCCCCCACGGTCTGGCCCGGCCGAGCAGGGCGACCGTGATGCCGTTGAACCCGATGCCGGCGTCGATGTCCTGGGTGATGGCCGCGTTGGTGCCGAGGATCTGGCTGCAGCCGGCGAGGCCGGCGAGCCCACCGGCGATGACCATGACCATCACGTAGTTGCGTTCGACGTTCATGCCGGCCGTACGCGCAGCCGACTGGTTGGCGCCGACGGCCCGCAGCTGGAAGCCGAGCTGGCTGCGCTTCAGCAGCCAGCCGACGCCGGCCGCCGCAGCGACGGCGACGAACAGCCCGGCGTGCAGGCGCAGCGACGAGCCGAGCAGGTGCGGCAGTCGGGCGTTGGCGTCGACCACCTTGGAGATGGCCTGGTTGGAACCGGGCCGCTGGAACCCCGACGCCGTGAGCAGGTACGCCAGCAGGTTCAGCGCCACGTAGTTGAGCATGATCGTCGTGATCACCTCGTGGGCGCCGGTGCGCGCCTTCAGCCATCCGGTGATGCCGCCCCAGAGGGCCCCGCCGATGATGCCCGCGATCAGCGCGACCACG
>DAIPJR010000287.1:0-2328 GCA_036770165.1 Actinomycetes bacterium
GCTCGGCCGGCGTCATCGAGCGGATGATCGCGGCGGTGCGGTCGAGGTCCTTGTCGTCGATCTGGCTGATCGCGTCCTTCATCTGCCCCATGCCGGGCAGCATGCCGAGCAGGTTCCCGATCGGGCCCATCCGCCGGATCGCCTGCAACTGGCCGAGGAAGTCCTCCAGCGTGAACTGGTTGCCCGAGGCCAGCTTGGCGGCCATCTGCTCGGCCTCGGACTCGTCGAAGTGCTTCTGCGCCTGCTCGATCAAGGTGAGCATGTCGCCCATGCCGAGGATGCGTGAGGCCATCCGGTCGGGGTGGAAGACGTCGAAGTCCTCGAGCTTCTCGCCGTTGGACGCGAACATCACCGGCTTGCCGGTGGCCGACACGATCGAGAGCGCTGCACCGCCTCGGGCGTCACCGTCGAGCTTGGTGAGGACGACGCCGTCGAAGCCGACCCGCTCGCCGAACGCCTCGGCGGTCACGACCGAGTCCTGGCCGATCATCGCGTCGACGACGAGAAGGACCTCGTCGGGGTGCACGGCGGCCCTGATGTCGGCCGCCTGCGTCATCAGCTCCTCGTCGATCGCGAGGCGGCCCGCGGTGTCGACGATGACGACGTCGTACAGCTTGGCGCGGGCGTGCTCGATCGAGTCGCGGGAGACGCGTACGGGATCCCCGACGCCGTTGCCCGGTTCCGGCGCGAAGACGGGTACCCCGGCCCGCTCACCCACGACCTGCAGCTGGGTGACGGCGTTGGGCCGCTGCAGGTCGGCGGCGACCAGCAGCGGCTGGTGGCCCTGCTCGCGGAACCAGCGGGCCAGCTTGCCGGCCAGCGTGGTCTTCCCGGCGCCCTGGAGGCCCAGCAGCATGACGACGGTGGGCGGGTTCTTGGCCAGCCGTACCCGACGGGTCTCGCCGCCCAGGATCTGGACCAGCTCGTCGTCGACGATCTTGATGACCTGCTGGGCGGGGTTGAGCGCCTGCGACACCTCGGCCCCGAGCGCGCGCTCCTTGACCCGGGCGACGAAGCCGCGGACGACCGCCAGGGTGACATCGGCCTCGAGCAGCGCGATGCGGATCTCGCGGCAGGTCTCGTCGATGTCGGCCTCGGAGAGCCGGCCCTTGCCACGCAGGTTCTTGAAGGTCGCGGCGAGGCGATCGGAGAGGGTGACGAACACGGGCCAAGCCTAACCGGCGCGACTCACCCGCCCGCGCGACCAAGCCCTAGCGGAGTGCGGCCTTGACCTCGAGGGCGACGGCCTGGGCGCGCTCGGCCGTGAGCGGCTCGCCGTCCGGACCCACGACGTAGAACACGTCGACCGCCTCGGACCCCAGCGTGGTCACCAGGGCGGACAGCACGTCCACGCCCGACGCGGCCAGCGCGGCACCGATCCGGTGCAGCAGGCCGGGCCGGTCGTGCGCGCGCACCTCGACGACGGTGGCGCTGGCGCTGGCGCCCGGCACGACGTCGACCCTCGGCGGGGGTACCGGGACGCCGGGCCGCGGCACGACCGAGTCCTCGCGTACCGCGAGCCGCTCCCCCACGTCCAGCGTGCCGTCGAGGGCCCGACGGACGTCCTCGCGAAGGCGGACCAGGGCGGGCGGCTCCCCGTACTCGGGCAGGACCTGCCATACCTGCACCGCGACGGACCCGGACGTCTGCGTGGATGCGGAGCGCACGGCGAGCCGGTTCAGCGACAGCACTCCTGCGACCGCCGCCAGCATCCCGACGCGGTCCGGCCCGACGACCGTGACCTCCAGGCCGCCGGCGACCGGCGTGGCGAGCACGGCGAGCCGCCCGGCAGCCACCAGGTCCGCGTACGAGTCGGCGAGCACCGGAGGCGGCGGCACCGCGTGACCGCCGAGCACGGCATGGGTACGGGTGACCAGCTCGGAGATCAGGCCGGCCTTCCACTCGTTCCAGGCCGCCGGTCCCGTGGCGAGGCCGTCCGCCTCGGTGAGCGCGTGCAGCAGGTCCAGGACCTCGGGGGTGCGCACGCAGGCCGCCACGTGCGCGACCGTGGCCGGGTCCTCGAGGTCGCGTCTGGTCGCGGTGTCGGGCAGCAGCAGGTGGTGCCGCACGAGCGTGACGAGGACGTCGACGTCTGCCGGCTCGAAGCCCAGCCGCGGGCCGAGGTCGGCGACGACAGCGACGCCCGCCTCCGAGTGGTCGCCGGGCCAGCCCTTGCCGATGTCGTGGAAGAGCGCCCCCACGAGCAGCAGGTCCGGCCGGTCGACGCGACGGGCGAACCCTGCGGCGCGGACCGCGCACTCGACCAGGTGCCGGTCGACCGTGAACCGGTGCACGGCGTTGCGCTGCGGGCGGCTGCGCACCCGCTCC
>DAIPJR010000097.1:0-7238 GCA_036770165.1 Actinomycetes bacterium
CGCAGGGCACGACACCTTGCAACTCGCCCTCGACCCGATCGTCGGTGCCGTCGCCGACGACGTGTACGCGTTCATCGCCAGCCTGCGCTCGGACCTGCCGGCGGTCGACGCCGCGGTCCTCGACCGAGCCCCCGTGACGCAGATCTTCGCGGACTCCACCGTCGAGGCGCTTCGACCGGGGCCCGGCGGATGGGTGGACGACGACCTGGCCTTCGCCGCCCCGTGGGGCTTCGACGTCGGGCGGATCCGGGTACCCGTGGGCGTATGGCACGGTACGGAGGACACCGCCGTACCGGTCGCCCACGCGGCATGGCTGGCGCAAGCGATCCCCGGTGCGGAAGGGCACGTGGTGGTCGGTGCCGGCCACTTCGGCATGCTGGACGAGATGGGCGACATCCTCATCTGGCTCGCCGGCTGACCCGACTCACCAGCGAAGAGGGGCGGTGCCCGGGTCTCCCCGGGCACCGCCCCTCTCTGCTTGCTGTGGGCTTGCTGTGGCTTGCTGGACCTAGAAGTCCATGCCGCCCATGCCACCGTCGCCGCCGCCAGCCGGGGCCGAAGACTTCTCCGGCTTGTCGGCGATGACCGCCTCGGTGGTGAGGAAGAGCGCGGCGATGGAGGCCGCGTTCTGCAGCGCCGAGCGCGTGACCTTGGCCGGGTCGATAATGCCGGCCTTGATCATGTCGACGTACTCGTTGGTCGCCGCGTTCAGACCCCAGCCCGACTCGAGCCCGCGCACCTTCTCGGTCACGACGCCACCTTCGAGGCCGGCGTTGATCGCGATCTGCTTGAGCGGTGCGTCGAGCGCGACCCGGACGATGTTGGCTCCGGTCGCCTCGTCACCCTCGAGCTCGAGCTTCTCGAAGGCAGTGACACCGGCCTGGATGAGCGCGACGCCACCTCCTGCGACGATGCCCTCCTCGACGGCCGCCTTCGCGTTGCGAACGGCGTCCTCGATGCGGTGCTTGCGCTCCTTGAGCTCCACCTCGGTGGCCGCGCCGGCCTTGATGACGGCGACGCCGCCGGCCAGCTTGGCGAGGCGCTCCTGGAGCTTCTCGCGGTCGTAGTCGGAGTCCGACTTCTCGATCTCGGCGCGGATCTGGTTGACCCGACCGGCAATCTGCTCGCTGTCGCCGGCACCCTCGACGATCGTCGTCTCGTCCTTGGTGACGACGACCTTGCGGGCCCGGCCGAGCAGCTCCACCCCGGTGTTCTCGAGCTTGAGGCCGACCTCTTCGGAGATGACCTGGGCACCGGTGAGGATCGCGATGTCCTGGAGCATCGCCTTGCGACGGTCACCGAAGCCCGGCGCCTTGACGGCGACGGAGCGGAAGGTGCCGCGGATCTTGTTGACCACCAGGGTCGCGAGCGCCTCGCCCTCGACGTCCTCGGCGAGGATGACGAGCGGCTTGCCGCCCTGCATGACCTTCTCGAGGACCGGGAGCAGGTCCTTGACGGCGGAGATCTTGGAGTTGGCGATGAGGATGTACGCGTCCTCGAGCACCGCCTCCATGCGCTCCGGGTCGGTCACGAAGTACGGCGAGATGTAGCCCTTGTCGAAGCGCATGCCCTCGGTGAGCTCGAGCTCGAGGCCGAAGGTGTTGCTCTCCTCGACGGTGATGACGCCTTCCTTGCCGACCTTGTCCATCGCCTCGGCGATCATGCCGCCGATGGCCTTGTCGCCGGCCGAGATCGAGGCGGTCGAAGCAATCTGCTCCTTGGTCTCGACGTCCTTGGAGGCCTTGGACAGATCCTCGCAGACCGCCTCCACGGCGGCCTCGATGCCCTTCTTCAGGCCCATCGGGTTGGCGCCGGCGGCCACGTTGCGCAGGCCTTCGCGCACCAGCGCCTGGGCCAGGATGGTGGCGGTGGTGGTGCCGTCACCGGCGACGTCGTTGGTCTTCTTCGCGACTTCCTTGACGAGCTCGGCCCCGATCTTCTCGTACGGGTCCTCGAGCTCGATCTCCTTGGCGATGGAGACGCCGTCGTTGGTGATCGTGGGAGCGCCCCACTTCTTCTCCAGCACGACGTTGCGGCCCTTGGGGCCGAGCGTCACCTTGACGGCGTCGGCGAGCTGGTTCATGCCGCGCTCGAGGCCGCGACGGGCCTCCTCGTCGAACGCGATGATCTTGGCCATGTGGTGTCCGTCCTCCTGGAACGGTTGCGGTCAGTGCGTGGGGACGCCCGCGACGGCCGGCCGGCCCGACGGGAATCGGCCCCGCCGCACCAGACCTCATCTCCACGCACTCGGTCACGTGCTGTCACTCACCTAGGGAGAGTGCTAACCCAATGATTAGCACTCGACCCCGGCGAGTGCAAGCCGCTTGGGCCGCCAGCAGTACCCAGCAGTGCCCAGCGTCAGATCTTGTGGACCGCGTCGGCCTGCGGCCCCTTCTGCCCCTGGGAGACCTCGAACTCGACGCGGTCGCCCTCTTCGAGGCTCTTGTAGCCGGTGGCGTCGATCGCGCTGTAGTGGACGAAGACGTCCGGTCCGCCGTCCTCGGCGATGAATCCGTAGCCCTTCTCGGCGTTGAACCACTTCACCGTGCCTTGTGCCATTGCGTACTCCTGTCGGAACCGGTTGCGAGCGGTGCGAATCTAGCGACCGGGACCGCTCCCGTCACCCCCGACGCAACCGACGCAACCGACGCGATCAGCCCCCGGCGACGGCCGGGATCACCGAGACGGTGCTGCCGGCCGGGGTCGCGGTCTGCAGACCCTCGGCGAAGCGCACGTCCTCGTCACCGACGTAGACGTTGACGAACCGCCTCAGCCGGCCCTCGTCGTCGAGCACCCGTGGCCCGATGCCCGGGTAGGCGGCCTCGAGCGCCCCCACGACCTCGGCGAGGGTGCCGCCTTCGACGGCGACCTCGGTCGCCCCACCGGTGTACGTACGCAAGATGGTCGGAACCCGTACGGTGACGCTCACGCTGGACCTTCCTGGGGGTTGATGTCGAGGCCCGCGGCGCGGAACGCCTCGAGCGAGGGACCGATCGTGACCGTGGGCCCGACGACGCCGGACACGGCGTCCAGCGTCTTGAGCCCGTCGCCCGTGTTGAGCAGCACGGTCTCCGCGTCCGGGTCGACGAGGCCCTGAGCGAGCAGCTTGCGCAGGACCGCGAGCGTGACCCCGCCCGCGGTCTCGGCGAAGATCCCCTCCGTCTCCGCCAGCAGCCGGATGCCCTCGACGACCTCGGCGTCCGAGACGTCGGCGATGGCACCCCCCGTCCGGCGCACGACGTCCAGCGCGTAGGGACCGTCGGCCGGGTTGCCGATCGCCAGCGACTTCGCGATCGTGTCCGGCTTCACCGGGCGCACGACGTCCTGGCCGGCGGCGAACGCCTGCGACACGGGGGAGCAGCCGGTGGCCTGGGCGCCGAAGACGCGGTAGGGCGTCGTCTCGACCAGGCCGAGCGACCCGAGCTCGCGCCACGCCTTGTCGACCTTGGTGAGCAGGGACCCGGACGCGATGGGGCAGACGACCTGCTCGGGCAGCCGCCAGCCGAGCTGTTCGGCGATCTCGAAGCCGACGGTCTTGGACCCCTCGGCGTAGAACGGCCGCAGGGTCACGTTGACGAAGCCCCAGTCCTCGTGCTCGAAGGCGACCTCGCTGCAGAGTCGGTTGACATCGTCGTAGTTGCCCTCGATGGCGACCAGCGTCCCGCCGTAGACGGCCGCGTTGACCGTCTTGCCGTCCTCGAGGTCGTGCGGGATGAGAACCATGGAACGGATGCCGGCCCGTGCCGCTGCGGCCGCGACGGCGCCGGCGAGGTTGCCCGTCGACGCGCACGCGACCGTCGTCAGCCCGAGGGTGTGCGCTGCCGTCATCGCGACGGCGACGACGCGGTCCTTGAACGAGTGGGTCGGGTTGCCGCTGTCGTCCTTGACCCACAGCCGGCGCATGCCGAGGGCGGCGGCGAGGTGGTCGGCCCGGTGCAGGCGGGTCCAGCCGGGCGACAGGTCGGTGGGGCGGGCGGCCGCGTCGGCGGGTACGGGGAGCAGCGGCGCGTAGCGCCAGATCGACGGCGGCCCCGCCTCGATCTGCGAGCGGGTGACGTCGCCGTACTCGTAGCCGACCTCGAGCGGGCCGAAGCACTCGTCGCAGGCGTAGCGGGCGCCGAGCTCGTAGCGCTGCCCGCACTCCCGGCAGAGGAGTGCCCTGGCGGGGCCGAACGCGAGGGGTTGCGGGGCTGCTGCGTCCGCCGGTACTGCTGCGTCCACGGACACCGCGGCTCGGGGATCGATGCTCAGACTGGTCACGAAGAGGCCTTCCTCATCTTTCCCGGGGTCGGACCTGTTCAGACCCGGGACGGACTTGGCACCTGGTGCGAGATGGAGGACGCACTGGTTGCCGGGGCTTCAACGGGCCGTTCCCTCTGCCCCTCTGGATGAGCGGTATGAAGTTGTGTGCGCAGCTGGTTGCAGGGGTTGCCCTGACCGGCTCGCGTGGACGCCCGCAAGGGCGTCACGCAGACTGTACCGAACGATCCGACCGGCGTGCGGCCGGTCCGAGGAACGAGACGGAGGCCCGCGGTGCGACCGGACGTCGAGCGCTGGCTGCACCGCCGCACCTCGGCCGCCAGGGACTGGCGAAGCGCCGACCTCCTCGCGGCCAAGGCAGACCACCGGGTCAGCGTGGTGCTGCCGGCGCTCGACGAGGAGGACACCGTCGGCGCGATCGTCACGACCATCGCTCGAGAGCTGATGGGCCGCGACGGGCTGGTCGACGAGCTCGTCGTCGTCGACTCGGGCAGTACCGACCGGACGGCTAGCCGCGCCGCCGCCGCCGGAGCGACCGTCGTGCACCGGGGCGACGTGCTCCCTGACGTCGCCCCGCTCCCCGGCAAGGGGGAGGTGCTGTGGCGGTCGCTCGCGGCGACGACCGGAGACCTGCTGGTCTTCGTCGACGCCGACCTGCGGTCCTTCGACGCCTCGTACGTGACGGGGCTGCTCGGCCCCCTGCTCGCCGACCGGGCCGTCTCGCTGGTCAAGGCGGTGTACGAACGGCCGCTGCTCCAGGGGGGCGCCGTCCTGCCGGCGGGCGGTGGTCGCGTCACCGAGCTCGTGGCGCGGCCCCTGCTGAACCTGCACTGGCCCGAGCTGGCCGGCGTCGTGCAACCGCTGGCCGGGGAGTACGCGGCCCGGCGCAGCCTGCTCGAGCAGCTGCCGTTCCCCACCGGATACGGCGTCGAGCTCGCGCTGCTCGTCGACACCCTCGAGCTGGCCGGGCTCGACGCGATCGCCCAGGTCGACCTGGGCGTACGCGAGCACAGGCACCAGACGGACGCCCGCCTCGGCCTGATGGCCAGCGAGATCATGCAGGTCGCACTCGCCCGGCTCGAGGCGGCGGGCCGCATCCGCCGGCGCGGCGCCCTCAACCCGACGCTCGCCCAGTTCGCCCGCGAGGAGGGCCGGCTCGTCGCCACGACTCACGACGTGGAGCTCGTCGAGCGCCCGCCCATGGTGACCGTGCCCGCCTACGCCGCCGCCCGCGCCTCCCGCGCCTCCCGCGCCTCCCGCGCCTCCTAGCGCCTCCCAGCGGCGCTGGGGTGCGCACGGTTGGCACTCGACCGGGTCACCGCGCATTCGGCGAATCGCCTGCGCACGCTCAAGAGGTCGCACCCGACCCGACATCGCTGCGCGGTTGCGTGCCACCTGTGCGCTAGACGTACCGCTGTGCATGCGGCGCGGCGACACGATCTAGGGTCGGGGGGTGAACGTACGACGGACGGGCGCCGCCCAGGTCGTGCTCGCGTCCAACCGCGGGCCGATCTCGTACGCGCTCGGCGACGACGGCGCCCTCACGGCTCGCCGGGGCGGCGGCGGCCTCGTCGCGGCGCTGTCCGGCGCGAGCGGCGCGGTGTGGGTCTGCGCGGCGCTGACCGAGGGCGACCGCATGGCGGCCCGGGCGGCCGACCACGGCCGGATCCAGCCCGCCGACACGGCCGGGACCGTCGTACGCATGCTCGCCATCGACCCAGCTACGTTCACGCGGGCGTACAGCGCGATCGCCAACTCGACGCTCTGGTTCGTCCACCACCTGCTGTTCAACAGCCCGGTCGAGCCGTCGTTCGGGGCGCGGTTCGAGCGCGAGTGGGCGTCCTACGTCGACTACAACGAGGCGTTCGCCGAGGCCCTGGCCGAGGAAGCGGCCCCGGGCGCGAGGGTGATCATCCAGGACTACCACCTCACGCTCGCCCCGAGGCTGCTGCGCGAGCGGCGGCCGGACCTGCGGATCGGGCACTTCTCGCACACGCCATGGGCGCCGCCGGACTACTTCAAGGTGCTGCCGGACGAGATCGGTGTCGCGGTCCTCGAGGGCGTCCTCGGTGCAGACCGCGCGGCGTTCCTCACGCGGCGGTGGGCCGAAGCCTTCGGCCGTTGCTGCGCACGGATCCTCGGCGCCCAGGTCGACGGCCTGGGCGAGACCGGACCGCTCGTCGTGCACCACGACGGCAATCGCACCTACCTCGACGTCCACGCGCTCGGCGTCGACGGGCCGGCCCTGATCGAGCGCGCCGACCAGCCGGACGTGCGCGCCCGCCTCGCCGCCCTCCGCGAGCAGATCGGCGACCGGCAGGCCCTCGTACGCGTCGACCGCACCGAGCTCTCGAAGAACATCGTCCGCGGGCTCGAGGCCTACCGCGAGCTGCTCGTGCACTATCCCGAGTGGCAGGGCCGCGTCGTCCACGTCGCGTTCGCCTACCCGAGCCGGCACGACCTGCCGGTCTACCGCGAGTACACCGCGGCCGTGCAGCGCGTGGCGCAGGAGATCAACGACCAGTTCGGTACGCCGGACTGGCAGCCGTTGCTGCTCAACGTCCAGGACGACTACGCCCGCTCTCTCGCCGCCTACCGGCTCGCTGACGTGCTGCTGGTCAACCCGGTGCGCGACGGCATGAACCTGGTCGCCAAGGAGTGCCCGGTCGTGGCCGACGACGGCTGCACGCTCGTGCTCTCGCGGGAGGCCGGGGCCGCCGAGGAGCTGGGCGTGGACGCCTTGCTGGTGAACCCCTTCGACGTCATGGGTACCGCCCGCGCGCTGCACGAGGCACTCTCCATGGACCCCGCCGACCGCCGGGCACGGGCCGCTCGCCTCAGCGCGGCAGCGACCGCGATGCCGCCCGAGCTGTGGCTCGCCCGCCAGCTCCACGAGCTGGAGTCCGGCAGTCGGTAAGGTCGCGTCCGTGGCGGGCGACGGCGTGATGCTGCAGGCGGTCGAGCACCCGGCCAGCCTC
>DAIPJR010000288.1:0-2323 GCA_036770165.1 Actinomycetes bacterium
CGGGACCCCCGCCGTCCACGTCACGCACGACCTCGCCGAGGCCGAGCTGGTCGGCGACCGGATCGTCCGGCTGGCCGACCTCGGGTCGGTTTGACCCTGCCCGGCGACCCCCGTAGCCTTGGCCCTTCGGCGTACTGATGTACGTGTACTCGTTCGCGCCCCTGTCAGGGCTGCCGGACGTCCGTCGACCAGCAAGACAGGAGTTCCGCGGTGTACGCGATCGTCCGTGCCGGTGGCCGCCAGGAGAAGGTCGCCGTCGGCGACGTCCTCGAGGTCGACCGGTTGCAGGGTGCCCCGGGATCCACCATCGAGCTGCCCGCCCTCCTCGTCGTCGACGGCGCGGCGGTGACCAGCGACGCCAAGGCGCTCGCCGCAGTCACCGTGACCGCCGAGATCGTCGAGGACACCAAGGGCCCCAAGATCATCATCCTGAAGTACAAGAACAAGACGGGCTACCGCAAGCGCCAGGGCCACCGGCAGAAGCTGACGCAGGTCAAGGTCACCGGCATCACCGGCGCCGGTACTGAGAAGAAGTAGGTCGCTGACTCATGGCTCACAAGAAGGGCGCCTCGTCCACGCGCAACGGGCGCGACTCCAACTCCCAGCGGCTCGGTGTGAAGCGCTACGGCGGCCAGCTGGTCAATGCCGGCGAGATCATCGTCCGCCAGCGGGGCACGCACTTCCACCCCGGCGTCAACGTCGGTCGCGGTGGCGACGACACGCTGTTCGCCCTTGCTGCCGGCAACGTCGAGTTCGGTACCCGTCGGGGCCGTCGCGTCGTCAACATCGTCCCGACCGCCAGCTGATCACTGCCGTCGCGTACGGCACAGGCTGGGTCCGGCTCGATGGAGGGGCGGCCTCATGACCACCTTCGTCGATCGCGTGGTCCTGCACGTCGGTGCCGGTTCCGGCGGGCACGGCTGCGCCTCGATCCATCGCGAGAAGTTCAAGCCGCTCGCCGGTCCTGACGGCGGCACCGGTGGCCGCGGCGGCAGCGTCACCCTCGTCGTCGACCCGCAGGTGACCACGCTGCTCGACTACCACCACGCGCCGCACCGCTCGGCGACCAACGGCAAGCCCGGCATGGGCGCGCACCGCAGCGGCGCCGACGGCGACGACCTGGTCCTGCCCGTACCCGACGGCACCCTCGTGTCCGATGCCGACGGGCACCCCCTGGCCGACCTCGTCGGCAACGGAGCCTCCTACGTCGTGGCGCAGGGCGGGCGAGGCGGGCTGGGCAACGCAGCACTTGCGTCGGCCCGCCGCAAGGCGCCCGGGTTCGCCCTGCTCGGCGAGCCCGGCGATGCCCGGGACGTCGTCCTCGAGCTCAAGACGGTCGCCGACGTCGGGCTGATCGGGTTCCCCAGCGCGGGCAAGTCCAGCCTGGTCGCGGCGATCTCGGCGGCCCGTCCCAAGATCGCCGACTACCCGTTCACGACCCTCGTCCCCAACCTCGGCGTGGTGCAGGCGGGCGACACGCGGTACACGGTCGCCGACGTGCCAGGGCTGATCCCGGGGGCGAGCGAGGGCAAGGGCCTCGGCCTCGAGTTCCTTCGCCACATCGAGCGGTGCGCGGCCCTCGTGCACGTGCTGGACTGCGCCACGCTCGAGCCGGGACGGGACCCGCTCTCCGACCTCGACCTCGTCGAGAAGGAGCTGGCCGCCTACAGCGCCGACCTGTCCGACCGGCCGCGGATCGTGGCCCTGAACAAGATCGACGTGCCGGAGGCGCGCGAGCTGGCCGAGATGGTCAAGGCCGACCTCGAGGCACGCGGGCTGCAGGTGTTCCTGGTCAGCGCGGCCAGCCACGAGGGGCTGCGGATGCTGTCGTTCGCCATGGCCGAGCTCGTCAGCAACGCACGAGCGGCCGCGCCCGCGGCGGACCCCACGCGCATCGTCCTGCGACCCAAGGCGGTCGACGACACCGGCTTCACCGTCACGGTCGTCGACGGGCTGTACGTCGTACGCGGCAGCAAGCCTGAGCGCTGGGTGCGGCAGACCGACTTCTCCAACGACGAGGCGGTGGGCTACCTCGCCGACCGCCTCGCCAGGCTGGGCGTCGAGGACGCGCTCCGGTCGGCGGGTGCGCAGCCGGGGGACGACGTGGTCATCGGCGGCGAGGGCGGGGTGGTCTTCGACTGGGAGCCCAGCCTGGCCGCCGGCGCCGAGCACCTGGGTCCTCGCGGCTCGGACTTCCGGCTCGACGGCCGCTAGGGCGGGTGGGCAGCAGATGCGGCAGGCCGTCGTCGACGCCAAGCGGGTGGTCGTCAAGGTCGGGTCCTCGTCGCTGACGCAGGCCAGGGGCGGCCTGGACGCGAGCCGG
>DAIPJR010000098.1:0-7218 GCA_036770165.1 Actinomycetes bacterium
AGCGGGCCCAGGAGTCCACCGGCCAGATCCAGAGCATCGTCGCCCAGATCCAGTCGGAGACGAACGCCACCATCCTTGCCAGCGAGGAGGGCACGCGGGAGGTCCATCACGGCTCGGAGCTCGCTCGCGACGTCGTCGACGCGCTGGAGCGGATCTCCGGGATGGTCGACGAGACCACGACGGCGGCGAAGGAGATCTCCATCGCGACGCAGCAGCAGCGCTCCGCGTCGGACCAGGTCGTGTCCGCCATGACGCAGGTGTCCGACGTGTCCCGGCAGTACGTCGTCGGCTCGAAGCAGTCGGCGGCTGCAGCGGCCCAGCTCAACGACCTCGCCGCCGAGCTGCGGGCGTCCATCGCACAGTTCCGCGTCTCGTGAGCGTCCGTCGCGCCAGACCCGTACGAGGAGGCAGGCACCGATGAGCGGTTGGACCGACGACCCGGAGCTCGTCGCGATCTTCCGTGCCGAGGTGGACGAGAAGCTCGCCTCGTTGCGCGACGGGCTGCTGCAGCTCGAGGAGCATCGCTCGCCCAAGCAGCTCATCTCCGTGCTCTTCCGCGACGCCCACACGGTGAAGGGCTCGGCCCGGGCCCTCGCGCTGGAGAGCGTCGTGAGCCTCGCGCACCGGTCCGAGGACCTGCTCGGGGCGCTGCGCGACGGCCGGTTCCCGGTGCGCCGCGACCTCGTGGACCTGCTGCTGGCCGCCGCCGAGGGCATCGGCCGGGCCATGCCCGGTGCCGACCGTCCCGTCACGGCTGACGACCTCGCCGCGCTCGTGGCCGCGCTGGACCAGGCGCTCGGCGGGGTCGACCCCGTCGAGGTGCCGAAGCTGTCCGCCCCGGTGCCCGAGGTGGACGCCGAGGACCTTGCCGACGCCGCCGACACGCACGGCCGCCGCGGCGAGACCGTGCGGGTACCCACCAAGCGCGTCCACGACCTGCTCGACGTCGTGGGCGAGGCCGAGCTCGAGGCCAGGCGGGTGGACCGCACGGCCGGCCGCGTCGCCGCCATCGCCGCCGACCACGTCAAGCTGGGCCGCAACCTGCGCCGGGCGATCGGGATGTACAGCGTCGTCCCCGTCGAGATCACCGACTCCGTCCTGGCGATCAGTGCGTTGGGTGACCAGCTGCAGGCCGCAGCGAGGGACCTGCGCGGCCGCATCGAGGACGCTCAGGTCCGGCTGGCCCAGGTGCGCGACGGCGCGATGGGCATGGCGATGGTCCCCGTCCGCCGCGTCGTGGCGAGCTTCCCCCAGCTGGTCCGCGAAGTGTCGGCAGCGACCGGCAAGGACGTCCAGCTCGTCCTCGAGGGCGAGAACGTCGAGCTCGACACCCGCGTGCTCGACGGGGTCGCCGACGCGCTGAAGCACCTCGTCACCAATGCCGTCGACCACGGCTGCGAGACCGCGGCGGAACGGGCGGCGGCCGGCAAGACCGGCCCGGCCTGCGTACGCGTCTCGGCCCGCGCCGCGGGTGCGACGGTCGTCATCGAGGTCTCCGACAACGGAGCCGGGATCGACGAGGAGCAGCTGCGCCTCGCGGCCGTGGCCCACGGCCTGGTCGCGCCCGATGCCCAGCTGGCCGGCCCGCAGCTGATGAACCTGCTGTTCGTGTCCGGCTTCAGCACCCGCTCCGAGGTCACCGAGACGTCCGGCCGCGGCATCGGCCTCGACGTGGTCCAGACCGCGGTCGAGGACCTCGGTGGATCGGTCGAGATCGAGACCGAGCCGGGTGCCGGCACCACGTTCGTCATCACGTTGCCGGTGACCCTCGGCGTCATGCGCTGCCTCGTCGCCCGGCTCGGTGACGAGCGGTACGCCCTGCCGGTGACCAATGTCATGGAGACGCTCAACCTGCGCGACAGCGTCACCCAGACCGTGGCGGGCGCGCCGGTGATCATGCGGCACGGCCTGTCGATCCCGATCGCGGACCTCGGCGGGGCGCTCGACGTGCCGGGCGAGCGGGCTCAGCGGGTCGCGGTCGTCGTGCGGTACGGCGGGCCGGGCGAGCAGCTGGCCTGGGCCGTGGACGCGCTGGAAGGAGAGCTCGAGCTGGTCGTCAAGGACCTCGGCGGGTTCCTCGGCCGGCTGCCAGCCGTGGGCGGTGCCACCATCGACGCGGACGGCGCCGTGATGTTCCTGCTGGACCTGCGCGAGCTCGCCGTGGCACAGCTCGGAGCCGGCCATGCGCTGCCAGGTCAGCACGCGACCGCCGGTGCGCTCGGGTCCGAGACGTCCGACGGCGCGGAGGGTTCGGTGCCGGCGAAGCCCAAGGGCCGCCCGCGTGTCCTCGTCGTCGAGGACTCCGTGGGTGTGCGCGAGCTGCAGCGGGTGATCCTCGAGGGTGCCGGGTACGACGTCATCACGGCTGTCGACGGTCAGGACGGCGCGGCCAAGCTGACGCAGACCCCGGTCGACCTCGTCCTGTCTGACGTCGAGATGCCGGGCATGGACGGTTTCACGCTGACGAGGAAGATCCGCAAGACCCGGGGCTGGGAGAACGTACCCGTCGTGATCATGACCTCGCGGGGCGACGATGCGGACAAGCGCGCCGGCCTCGACGCAGGTGCCAACGCTTATCTGCTCAAGAGCGAGTTCGATCAGGCCGACCTCGTTGATACCGTCCGCCGTCTCGTCGGACGCTGAAGACAGCTAGCTAGGAGACAGCAGTGGACACCGAGAACGGGCGCGCAGGCGGGCAGCTGACCGTGGTCATCGCGGACGACAGCCCCACCCTGCGCAAGATCGTCGGCTCGGTGCTCGAACGTGACGGCTTCCGCGTGGTCACCTCGGAGGACGGCGTGGAGGCCGTGCAGACCGTCTTCGCCACGCAGCCCGATGCGATCATCCTCGACGTGCAGATGCCCCGCGTGTCCGGGTACGTGGCCGCGCGACTGCTCAAGGACGACTGGCAGACCGCGGACATCCCGGTCATCCTGCTCACCTCGCTCGACGCTGCCACCGACCGCTACTGGGGCGCCCTCGTCGGCGCCGACCGGTTCCTGTCCAAGGACTTCGAGGCACCGCAGCTCGTCGCGGCCGTACGCGAGGTCATCCAGCGTGCCGACGAGAGCCGCGGTGGACGGGCCCGCCTCGTCCCCGACCCGGTGGAGCTCGGCGACGACGACGTGTACGCCCGCATCGGCGACCTGCTCGACCGCAAGCTGTTCGAGGCTCAGGTGCACGCGGAGGTCACGTCCATCGCATCCGAGGTGTTCGGCTTCGAGGAGACCGTGGCCGCCGTGCTCACCGTCCTCGGCCGCGTCGTGGACTACGACCTCGCCGCCGTCCTGATGCTCGACGACAAGTCCACGTACGTCACGCTGGCTCGCGACTCCTCGCACCAGCAGTACGCGGAGTTCTTCTCGGCCATCGCCGGCGCCGCCGGTCAGGTCACCGGCCAGCACGTCGACGTCGCCGACCTCGTCCCGCGGATCGCCGACCCCGACCGGATGCTCGGCGCTGAGGACGAGGGTGGGATGGCGACGTTCCTCTCCATGCCGCTGAAGGCCCGCGGCCGCATCGTGGGAGTGCTCGGCCTGTCGAGCGCCACCAAGAACGCGTTCGGCGAGACCTCGCTCAACACCTTGCGCCTGGTCGAGTCGCCGGCGGCGCTCGTCATCGAGAACGCCCGACTCTCCGGAGGCGTGCTCGGCTGAGCCGGGTAGTCTCACTGGCGTGCCTCAGCTGCCGACC
The DNA here is from genome assembly GCA_036770165.1 of Actinomycetes bacterium. Classification (GTDB taxonomy): domain Bacteria; phylum Actinomycetota; class Actinomycetes; order Prado026; family Prado026; genus JANYIP01. Next base: position 3,694 of record DAIPJR010000098.1, read on the forward strand.
GCGCAAGACTTCCGGCGGGCGGCCGGGTTCCTCGCCAACGGGATCACCGTCGTGACCACGCGCCTCGGCGACGTCGACCATGCCATGACTGCGAACTCCTTCACCACGGTCTCGCTCGACCCGCTGCTCGTCCTGGTGTGCGCCGAGCGGGAGACGAGGTTCCTCGACGCGGTGCTCCAGTCGGGCACCTGGGCCGTCTCGATCCTGTCGGCCGGGGCGCGCGATGCCGCGATCTGGTTCGCCACCAAGGGCCGGCCGCTCGAAGGGCAGCTCGATCGCTTCGCCCACACGCGCGGGCCCGCTACCGGCTCGGCCGTCCTTGCCGACGCCCTAGCCGTGCTGGAGTGCGAGACCACGGCCACCCACGACGGCGGCGACCACGTCATCGTCGTAGGGCAGGTGCTCTCGGTCGCGGTGCACGCGGAGCCCGACGCCGGACCGCTCGTCTACTACCGCGGCGCCTACGCCTCGCTCGACCGTTCGCCCTGACGCTGGCCATGGCCCACCAGGTCGGCCAGGGCGCAGGCGGCTCGTAGCGCGTCGCCGTAGGTCACGTACAGCGGCGCGAACCCGAGGCGCAGCAGCGACGGTGGCCGGTGGTCCACGACCACCCCCCGGTCCCGCAGCCGGCCCTGCAGCTCCTTCGCGCCGTCGACGCGGAGCGAGACCTGGTGACCGCGGTCGTCGCCGCGGGGCGTGACCACGGTCGCCGCCTCCGGGTCGACGAGACGGTCGACGCAGTCCATGAAGAACCCGGTCAGGGCCAGTCCCTTCGTACGCACGTCGACGAGGTCGACGTGGTCCCACACGTCCAGCGCGGCGTCGAGCGTCAGGAGGGAGACGATGTCCGGCGTTCCGGCGCGCAGGCGGTCGACGCCGGTCGCGGGCGTGAACTCCGGTGCCATCGCGAACGGGTCCGCCGCACCGCCCCATCCGGTCAGCGGCTGGTCGAGCGAGGCATGCGCCCGGTGCGGTACGTAGGCGAACGACGGCGCGCCGGGTCCTCCGCCCAGGAACTTGTACGTCGCCCCGACCGCGAGGTCGACGTCGAGGAGGTCCAGCTCCAGCGGCAGCACGCCGACGCTGTGCGAGACGTCCCACAGCACCAGGGCGCCGGCGTCGTGGCACAGCGCGGTGAGCGCCGCCATGTCGTGCAGCCGGCCGGTCCGGTAGTCGACGTGGTTCAGCAGCACGACTCCTGAACGTGCGCCCAGGCTCGTACCGAGCTGGTCCGGATCGACGGCGACGATGCCTGCGCCGGTGAGCCGCGCCACCGCGGCCGCGACGTACCCGTCGGTCGGGAAGGTCGTCGCGTCGACGAGGAGCTGGGTGCGGGCCACACCAGTCGCCTCCGCCGCCCGCGCCGACCGGAGCGCCGCGACCAGCAGCTTGAAGACGTTGACCGAGGTGCTGTCGGCGACGACGGTCTGACCCCGTGCAGCGCCGAGCAGCGGCGCGATCCGGTCACCCACGCGTGTCGGCGCGCCCCACCAACCGCTGCCTGCGGGCTCGTCGTCCCAGGAGGCGATGAGCCCTTCGCCCCACTGGCGGCGTACGACGTCCTGGACCCTGGCCGGGACGGTACGCAGCAGGGCGCCCAGCGAGTTCCCGTCGAGGTAGGTCACGCCCTCGGGGAGCAGGAACTCCTCGCGCAGGCCCGCCAGGGGGTCGGCGGCATCGAGCGCAGCCGCGCGCGCCGCCAGCTCGCTGCGGTCAGGCACGGGCCCATTCGAGCACTAGCCCGTGCCAGGCGTCGAACGCCGGTTCGCGGGGGTCGACCAGGCCGAAGTGACCCTCGCCGTCGAGCAGCAGCGTCGAGCTCTCGTCGCCCACCTGGCGGGCCCGCTCGACGTACCGCGTGCTCTGGTGCGCCGGGACCGTACCGTCGGCCGTGCCGTGCACCAGGAAGGTTGTCGCCGTCGTCGGTAGCCGGCCCAGCAGGTCGGCACGCTCGTACACGCCCGGCTCGTCCTTGGGGGTCCCTCCGAGCCAGGAGGCGATCGCCCCGCCGTCGTACCCGCCCTGCGCGCAGTCGACGAGGTCCGAGGTGGCCGCGAGCGCTACGACGAGGTCGACGTCCGGGTGCGAGGCGGCCCACAGGGCGAGGTAGCCGCCCGCCGAGTGCCCGACGACACTGACCCGCCGGTGCAGGTCGTGGCTGGTCGCGTTCAGAGCCGTGATCGCGGCGTAGACATCGTCCGTCGTGTTCTCCAGCGAGCCTCCGCTGCGGCCGCGGCGGTACTCGATGTTGAGCACTGCGACCCCCGACGTCGCGAGGCGCCGCGCGAGCGGATCGTGGAGGTCGCGGCGGTACTGCCGCTGGAAGTAGCCGCCGTGGATGCTCACGACGACCGGGTGCGGCCCCCTGCCTTCGGGCAGCCACAGGTCCGCCACCTGCTCGGGATGGCTGCCGTACCGGACCGTCTCCGGCGGGCGCTGGGCGGCCGCGTTCTTGCTGGACCAGGTGCGCAGGGGCGAGAACCAGCGCGACACCGACCCGCCGCGATCCGGCTGCTCCACCATGCGCGTGACCATAACGGTTCTGAAACGATTTGCTCCCCGTTCGCCCACAGAACTGGCTCCGCCGGACCGGGACCTTCGGCACTGTCCGCCGACGAAATCCCGGCGAATGCTCCGGCCAACGGCCGAGGCTCGGTCGTGCGCACCACCAGAAGCAGGAGGCGAGCGTCATGAGAAAGATCCACTCCCTGGCCGTCATGGTCGGGGTCGCCGCACTGGCCATCGGCGGCACCATGGCCGCGGCCTCGGCGAGCCCGCCGAGCCAGATCAACCAGAAGGTCAACGCCTACAACTACCTGCACCTGTTCGTGAGCGGCACCGCCAGTGCCAGCTGGCAGAAGATCGCCGACTCGCCTCTGGACACCAACGGTCGCGCCCTGGTCGGCACGCTGCCCGACAACAACATCAACACCTACGTCAACGCCTACAGCCAGGCCAGTCGGCACATCAACAAGCCCGTCGCGTCGATCAAGAACCTGTCGTACGACTTCCAGGCCGACAAGACCGCCGGCGGCGATCCGCGCATCAGCGTGATCTTCACCAACGGCGACGTCGCCTATCTGAACGCACAGTTCTGCGCCCAGCCGCTGGCCGCCAGCAGCGGCACCTGGAGCCGGGCCGACTTCACCGGCTCGACCACCACCAACTCCGCCCCGTGCTCCTTCATGGACAGCAACGGCGTGACGTACGCCTCGACTGCCACCACGAGCGCTTGGCGGGCCTATGTGACCGCCCACCCCGGCCAGGTCGTGGCCCAGACCGTCTTCGTCCTGGACTACCCGCCCGACACCGGTGGCTCGTACGCAGTCGACCGGATCTCGCTCGGCACCGGCTGGATGTACACCGCCTACAGCAACCACGCCGACAAGTGCCCGACCGAGGCTGTCTGCTGACCCAGGTTCATGCCGGGCGCGCTGCGCGCCTGCGTTCGGAGCCGCACGTCACCGTCGGGCGGCTCCGAACGGCTTGGACGACCGGCCGGAGGCGATGAGCAGCAGCCCGAGG
>DAIPJR010000289.1:0-2315 GCA_036770165.1 Actinomycetes bacterium
CGGCCAGGGCCGTGCCGTGCAGCCCGGCGAGGGTCCGGCTGATGCCCAGCTCGTCGCGCAGCAGGTGGACGGTCGGCCCGAACCCGTACAGGAAGTACCCGTAGATCCCGAGCTGGGCGTAGACCATCCAGGTGAGCCGCGAGCGGATCACCTGGATCGGGTCACGCCGGCTGGGGGGCGCTCGGCTCGGACACGGAAAGCACCCTGAGCTCGCCCACGACATGGTCGATGCAGGCGGTGAGGGCACGCACGTCGGAGGGGTCGACGGCTGGGAACATCGCGATGCGCAGCTGGTTGCGGCCGAGCTTGCGGTACGGGTCGGTGTCGACGATCCCGTTGGCCCGCAAAGCCTTCGCGACGGCGGTGGCATCGATCGAGTCGTCGAGGTCGATCGTGCCGACGACCTGTGAGCGGAACGCCGGGTCCGTCACGTAGGGCGTCGCGTAGTCGCTCGCCTCGGCCCATGCATACAGCGCACCGCTCGACTCGGCCGTGCGCGCGACGCACCAGTCCAGGCCGCCCTGCTCGTTGAACCAGTCGACCTGCTCGGCCATCAAGAAGATCGTGCTGAGCGCGGGTGTGTTGTACGTCTGGTCGAGCCGGCTCTGCTCGACCGCGGTGGCGAGATCGAGGAACGCGGGCACCCAGCGCCCGCTCGCCTTGATCTCGTCGATCCGCGCGAGCGCGGCCGGGCTCATCAGCGCGACCCACAGGCCACCGTCGGACCCGAAGCTCTTCTGCGGCGCGAAGTAGTAGACGTCGAGCTCGGCCGGGTCGACCGGCAGGCCGCCGGCGCCGGACGTCGCGTCCCACACCATGAGGGCGCCCTTATCGGCACCGGCCACGCGACGCACCGGGACGCTGACCCCGGTCGACGTCTCGTTGTGCGGGCTGGCATAGACGTCGACCCCGGCCTCGGCGACGAACGCCGGAGCCGAACCCGGCTCGCTGCTGATCACCGTCGGCGCCGCGAGGAAGGGTGCGTCCGTGGCCGCCTTGGCGAACTTCGAGCCGAACTCGCCGAACGTGAGGTGCTGGCTCTTCTCGCGGATCAGCCCGAAGGTCGCCGCGTCCCAGAACGCCGTCGACCCGCCGTTGGACAGCACGACCTCGTAGCCCTCGGGCAGGGAGAACAGGTCGGCCAGCCCGGCCCGCAGGCGCCCCACCTGCGACTTCACCGTCTTCTGCCGGTGCGAGGTGCCCAGGTAGGTGGTCGCGACCTTGGCGAGGGCGTCGACCTGCTCCTGGCGGACCTTGGACGGGCCGGACCCGAACCGGCCGTCGGCCGGCTTGAGGGCGTGCGGGATGACGATGTCGGAAGGATCAGGCATGCAGACCAGCCTAAGCGGGGCCGGTGGCGGCTAGGAGATCGGGGTGTACCCGGTCGGCGCGACCATCACCGGGTCCCAGCCGGGGACCTCCTCGGGCTTGCGCGGGCCGGGACCCACGTAGCGGGCCGACGGGCGGATCAGCCGGCCGGTGCGCTTCTGCTCGAGGATGTGGGCGCTCCAGCCGGCGAGGCGGGCGCAGGTGAACATAGAGGTGAACATGTGCGCCGGGACCTCGGCGAAGTCGAGCACGATGGCCGCCCAGAACTCGACGTTGGTCTCGAGCACGCGGTCGGGGCTGCGCTCCTTGAGCTGCGCGAGGGCCGCCTTCTCCAGCTCCTCTGCCACCTCGTACCGGGGGGCCTTGAGCTCGCGGGCGGTTCGGCGAAGGACGCGGGCCCTCGGGTCCTCGGCGCGGTAGACGCGGTGGCCGAAGCCCATGAGCCGCTCGCCCTTGTCGAGCACGCTCTTGACGTAGCCGGTCGCGTCGCCGCTGCGCTCGACCGACTCGATCATGCCGAGGACGCGGGAGGGCGCACCGCCGTGCAACGGTCCGGACAGTGCGCCGACGGCGCCAGACAGCGCGGCGGCCACGTCGGCGCCGGTCGAGGCGATCACGCGGGCGGTGAAGGTCGAGGCGTTCATCCCGTGCTCCGCAGCGGACCCGAAGTAGGCATCGACCGCCTGCACGTGCCCTGGGTCGGGCTCGCCCCGCCAGCGGATCATGAACCGCTCGACGATCGTGTGCGCCTTGTCGATCTCGGCCTGCGGCACCATCGGCAGCCCGATGCCACGCGCCGACTGGGCCACGAACGACATCGCCATCACCGACGCGCGGGCGAGCTCGTCGCGCGCGGTGTCGTCGTCGATGTCCAGCAGCGGCTCGAGCCCCCAGGCGGGTGCCAGCATCGCGAGCGCGGACTGCACGTCGACGCGGACGTCGCCGGAGTGGACCGGCAGCGGGAACGGCTCCGCCGGCGGCAGGCC
>DAIPJR010000099.1:0-7200 GCA_036770165.1 Actinomycetes bacterium
CGCCCGCACCCGCCCCGATCCCCCGTTCGTCTGACGATTCGTTTGATCTACGCCGCACAAATGTCAGGTGTGCGGCCTGGATACGCTGGACCCATGCCCGAGGCCGCGCCCGACAAGACGTTCTACGTCACGACGCCGATCTACTACGTCAACGACGCCCCCCACATCGGGCACGCCTACACGACGGTCGCGGGCGACGTCCTGACCCGCTGGCACCGGCAGCGTGGCGAGCGGGTCTGGTTCCTCACGGGCACCGACGAGCACGGCGAGAAGGTGCTGCGGAGCGCCGAAGCGGCGTCGATGGCGCCGCAGGACTGGTGCGACCGGCTCGTGGAGCAGGCCTGGAAGCCGGTGCTGCACACGATCGACGCGGCCAACGACGACTTCATCCGTACGACTGAGGAGCGGCACACCAGGCGGGTGCAGGCATTCCTGCAGGGGCTGTTCGACGCAGGCCAGATCTACGAGGACCTGTACGAGGGGCCGTACTGCGTGCACTGCGAGGAGTTCAAGCTGCCGGGCGAGCTGCTCGACGGCGAGGGCGACTACGCCGGGCAGAAGGTGTGCGCGATCCATGGCCGGCCGGTCGAGCAGCTCAGCGAGCGGAACTGGTTCTTCCCCCTGTCGAAGTACGCGGACCGGCTGCTCGCGCACTATGCCGAGCACCCGGAGGCGGTCGAGCCGGCCAGCGCGCGCAACGAGGTGCTGTCCTTCATCCGGTCGGGGCTGCAGGACCTGTCGATCTCGCGCTCGTCGTTCGACTGGGGCATCCCGGTGCCGTGGGACCTGACCCAGGTCGTCTACGTCTGGTTCGATGCCCTGCTCAACTACGCGACTGCGGTCGGCCTCGGCGACACCGAGGGACCAGGGGCGGAGAAGTTCGCGACGACCTTCCCCGCCGACGTCCATCTGGTCGGCAAGGACATCCTCCGGTTCCACGCCGTGATCTGGCCGGCGATGCTGATGGCGGCCGGGAAGCCGTTGCCACGCAAGGTGTTCGCGCACGGCTGGCTGCTCGTGGGCGGCGAGAAGATGAGCAAGTCCAAGCTCACCGGCATCGCGCCCGCCGACGTCATCGACCACTTCGGGTCCGACGCGTTCCGCTACTACTTCCTGCGGGCGATCCAGTTCGGGTCGGACGGCTCGTTCTCGTGGGAGGACATGGCCGCGCGCTACACGTCCGAGCTGGCCAACGGGTTCGGCAACCTCGCCTCGCGGGTGGCCGCGATGGTCGTGCGGTACTGCGACGGGAACCTCCCCTCGGCTGGTACCTCGGGACCGGCCGAGGCGGTCGTGGAGGCTGCCGCAGCCGAGGCTGCGCGTCGTGCCGACGAGCGCGTCGCCGCGCTCGACTTCTCCGGTGGCATCAACGCGATCTGGGAGCTCGTCGACGTGCTCAACGGCTACCTCACCGAGCAGGCGCCGTGGCAGCTGGCCAAGAGCGACGACGACCGGGGACTCCTGGAGACTGTGCTGTACACCGCGGCCGAGGGCCTGCGGGTCCTTGCCGTGCTGCTGAACCCAGTGCTCCCCAAGGCCTGCGCGGCGTTGTGGGACTCGCTCGGCGCTGAGCCGTCACTCGGTGCGCTCGCGGCCCAGCGCCTCGCCGATGCCGGTCGTTGGGGCCAGCTGCCGGCCGGCGTGACGGTCAGCAAGGGCGCCGTGCTCTTCCCGCGTCTCGAAGACTGACGGCGATGACTGACCGCCGTGCTGCCCGGCGGGAGGGTGCCTACCCGCCGGCGCCGCAACCCCTCGCTGCCGAGGTCCTCGACAGCCACTGCCATCTCGACATCGGTACCGACGAGGTGTCGATGTCGGTCGACGACGCCGTAGCCGCCGCGGCGGCCGTCGGCGTCACCCGGCTGGTCCAGATCGGCTGCGACCTTCCCAGCGCCCGGTGGTCGGTCGACGTCGCCGTGGCGCAGCCGCACGTGGTGGCCGGTGTCGCGCTGCATCCCAACGAGGCACCCCGCATCGCGGCCGCGCAGGGTCGGGCCGCGCTCGACGCGGCGTACGAGGAGATCGACGAGCTGGCGTCGCACGAGCGGGTACGCGCCATCGGCGAGACCGGCATGGACTTCTTCCGTACCGAGGAAGGCGGTCGAGCCGTGCAGGAGGAGTCGTTCCGCCGGCACATCGCGATGGCCAAGAAGCACCGGAAGGCGTTGGTGATCCACGATCGTGACTCGCACGACGCGGTGCTCCGCATCCTCGAGGACGAGGGAGCGCCGGAGCGTGTGGTGTTCCACTGCTTCAGCGGCGACGCCGACATGGCGCGCCACTGCGTCGAGCGCGGCTGGGTCCTGTCCTTCGCGGGCACCGTCACGTTCAAGAACGCCGAACCCCTGCGCGAGGCCCTGCGGGCGACGCCGCTGGACCAGCTGCTGGTCGAGACGGATGCGCCGTTCCTCACACCCGCGCCGCACCGTGGGCGTCCCAACGCGAGCTTCCTCATCCCGTTGACGCTCCGCGCGATGGCGCACGAGAAGGCCGTCGGAGAGGCCGAGATGGCGACCCGGATCTGGGCCACGGGCGAACGTATGTTCGGACCGATCTGAGCGATCGAGTTGTGACACGCCGGGCGGCTCCGTTAGCGTCCTTCGACGTCTGCCGGATCTGTAGTGGATCCGGGACCTGCAAGACCTGGAGGCCGGGTGCGAGCTCGCCCCACGGCCCTGGCTCTGCACGGCGTCCTTCTCGCCGCGCTCATCGCCGGACCGCTGGCGTACGTCACCGCTGACAAGGCGGTGACGCTCGAGGTCGACGGCGTGTCCCGGGTCGTGCGCACCTATGCGGGCACCGTCGGCGACGTGCTCGCCGAGCAAGGCGTCGCGGTCGGCGGTCGCGACGACCTCTCGCCGGCTGCCGACACTCACGTAACCAACGGGCTCCACGTCGTCGTGGTGCGGGCCCGTCCGATGACGCTCGTCATCGACGGCGTGACCAACCACATCTGGACGACCGCGCAGACGGTGGACGACTTCTCGCGACAGCTGGGCGCGCGGTTCCAGGCTGCCTACCTGTCCGCGTCGCGTTACCAGCGCATCCCGCTGACCGGGTTCCGGCTCGAGGTACGCATGCCGAAGGCGGTGACGGTACGCGTCAGGGGCCGGACGACCGCGCTGGTGACGACCGAGCCGACGTGGGCCGACGCGCTCGCCCAGGCCGGCATCGTCCTGAGCCCGCTCGACGTGCTCTCGGTCGACCCGACGTCGTCGGTCCTGGACGGGCAGGCCGTCGTCGTCACGCGGGTGAGCAGCCGCGTCGTCATCAAGCAGGTGTCGATTCCCTTTGCTGTGCAACACGTTCCCGATCCGAACATGTATGTCGGACTCTCGCGCGTGACGAGGGCCGGCGTCTCCGGGCGCATCACGGAGACCTGGCGCTACACGCTGCACGACGGCAGAACCGTTGTGGCCAAACTACTTTCCCGTGTTTTGGCCAGTGTTGCAGTCAACGAGGTCGTCGCTGTCGGCACCGCTGCCCGTCCGGTCTCGACGCCGCCGCGCACCTCCGTCGACAACCTCAACTGGTCGGCGCTCGCTCAGTGCGAGTCCGGCGGCAACCCCAGGGCGGTGGGCGGCGGGGGACTGTACTTCGGGCTGTACCAGTTCTCGCTCGGCGCCTGGCACGGCGTGGGCGGTGTCGGCAACCCGATCGATGCGCCGTCGGCCCAGCAGACCTACCGTGCCGAGCTGCTCTACCTGCGCAGCGGCGCGGGTGCCTGGCCCTTCTGCGGCCGCCTGCTCTTCACGTGAGCGAGTCCGTGCAGGGCACGGCCGCCTTGCTCGGACCCGCCGAGGTGCGCGCGATCGCCATGCAGCTCGGGCTCCGCCCGACCAAGCAGCGCGGCCAGAACTTCGTCATCGACCCGAACACGGTCCGCCGCATCGTCCGCACCGCCGAGCTCGAGAGCAGTGACGTCGTCCTCGAGGTGGGGCCAGGTCTCGGCTCGCTGACCCTCGGGCTGCTCCCGGAGGTTGCCGCAGTCGTCGCCGTCGAGATCGACGGGCTGCTCGCGGGCCGGCTAGCCGCGACCGTCGCGGAACGCGCGCCCGGCCTGGCTGACCGGCTCACCACGGTCACGGCCGACGCTCTCCAGGTCGGTCCGGGTGACCTGGGTGACCGTCAGCCGACGGCGCTCGTCGCGAACCTCCCGTACAACGTGTCGGTGCCTGTCCTGCTGCACCTGCTCGAGGTGCTCCCCTCGTTGCGCCGCGTGCTCGTGATGGTGCAGGCGGAGGTGGCCGACCGGCTCGCCGCCGACCCCGGCTCCAGGATCTACGGGGTCCCTTCGGTCAAGGCCCGGTGGTACGCCGACGTACGACGGGCCGGGTCGGTGGGCCGCACCGTGTTCTGGCCCGCGCCCAACGTCGACTCGGGCCTCGTCGCGTTGACCCGCCGCGACCCGCCGGTGACCACGGCGTCCCGTCGCGACGTCTTCGAGGTGGTCGACGCGGCGTTCGCCCAGCGTCGCAAGACGCTGCGCGCCGCGCTCGCCGGTTGGGCCGGCTCGCCCGCCGAGGCGGAGCTGGCCCTTCGCGCCGCCGGGGTCGACCCCTCGGCGCGCGGCGAGCAGCTCGACGTCGGCCGCTTCGCCAAGATCGCCGAGCAGCGCCGCGTGCGACCGCCCCAATAGAGTCGTCGGGTGACCAGGGCTGCCGTGACGGTGCGAGCGCCCGCCAAGATCAACCTCCAGCTCGCGGTCGGCGCGCTGCGGCCGGACGGCTACCACGACCTGGTCACCGTCTTCCAGGCCGTCGGGCTGTACGACGACGTGACCGTGGCGCCGTCGTCGTCCGGCGTGACCGTGACGTCCGACGGCGAGGGCGTCGGGCAGGTCCCGCTCGACGACACCAACCTCGCGGCCCGAGCCGTGCACGCCCTCGCGCGGCTGGCCGGCGTCTCGCCCGACGTCCGCGTGCACCTGCACAAGGGGATCCCGGTAGCCGCGGGGATGGCAGGCGGCAGCGCCGACGCCGCGGCCACTCTCGTCGCCTGTGACGCGCTCTGGGGGCTGCGCCTCGACCGCGCCGAGCTGCTGGACCTCGCGGCGAGCCTTGGTGCCGACGTCCCGTTCGCTCTCGTCGGCGGCACCGCCGTCGGCATCGGTACCGGCACGTCGCTCACCCCAGCGCTCGCGCGTGGCCGGTTCTTCTGGGTCTTCGCCCTTCCCGACAGCGGCCTGTCGACAGCCGCCGTCTACACCGAGGACGACCGGCTGAACCATGCCGCCATCCGTCCCGTACCCCGCGTCTCGGACGACCTCATGGCTGCGCTGCGTACTGGTGAGCCCACCCGGCTCGGGGCCGCGGTGAGCAACGACCTCGAGCGGGCCACGCTCTCGCTGCGTCCGCAGCTGCGCTTCACCCTCGACGTCGGCGACGAGTACGGCGCCCTGGCCGCGCTCGTCTCGGGCTCGGGGCCGACCTGCGCGTTCCTCGCCCGCGACGAGGACCACGCCCTGGACCTCGCCGTCGCGCTGTCGGCCGCCGGCGTGTGCCGTACCGTCCGGCGCGCGGAGGCGCCCGTGCAGGGAGCAAGGGTCGTCGAGCCGGACCCGGGTGGCTCGTGACCAACCTCGTCAACCTCGAGGACGTCCGTCTGGCCTACGGCACACGCACCCTGCTCGACGGTGTGTCGCTGGGCGTCGCCGAGGGCGAGCGGCTCGGCGTCGTCGGGCGCAACGGCGGTGGCAAGACGACCCTCCTCGAGGTCCTCGCCCGACGGCGGTCGCCCGACGGCGGCCGAGTGACTCATACCAGCGGGCTGCGGGTGGGCTTCCTGAGCCAGAGCGACGACCTCGACCCGTCGATCTCCGTGCGGCACGCGGTGGTCGGCGCGCGTCCCGAGCACGCCTGGCGGTCTGACCCGCGCACCCGGGGCCTTGCAGACGCGCTGCTCGCCGGCCTCGACCTGGACGGCCTCGTCGGGCCGCTGTCCGGCGGCGAGCGGCGCAGAGTCGCGCTCGCCCGCCTGCTCGTCGACGACCCCGACCTCCTGCTGCTGGACGAGCCGACCAACCACCTCGACGTCGAGGGGGTCGACTGGCTGGCTCACCACCTGGCCGCTCGGCGCGGCGCCCTGGTGGCCGTGACCCACGACCGGTGGTTCCTCGACGCGGTCTGCGAGACCACGTGGGAGGTCGCCGACGGCTCCGTCCACGCGTACGACGGCGGCTACGCGGCCTACGTGCTGGCCAAGGCCGAGCGCTCCCGGGTCGCCGCCGCCACCGAGGACCGCCGGCAGAACCTGCTGCGCAAGGAGCTGGCCTGGCTCCGGCGCGGTCCGCCCGCGCGCACGTCGAAGCCGCGCTTTCGCATCGACGCTGCCAACGCGCTGATCGCCGACGAGCCGGCGCCGCGCGACTCTGTCGAGCTGACCCGGTTCGCCGGGGCTCGCCTCGGCCGGACCGTGTACGACGTCGAGGACGTCAGCCTGCGCCTCGGGCAGCGGCAGCTGCTGGACGACGTCACGTGGCGGCTCGGCCCGGGCGACCGCGTGGGCATCGTCGGCGTCAACGGTGCCGGCAAGACCAGCCTGCTCCGGCTGCTGCGCGGCGAGCTCGTGCCCGACACGGGCCGGGTCGTGGTCGGCCGTACCGTCCAACCTGCCTACCTGTCCCAGGAGGTCGTCGAGCTGCCGGCGCAGGTGCGCGCGCTCGAGGCGGTCGAGGAGGTCCGGTCGGTCGTCGAGCTGGGCAAGGGCCGGGAGATCACCGCTCTGCAGCTGGCCGAGCGCTTCGGCTTCACCGGGGAGCGGATGTGGACCCGGGTCGGCGAGCTCTCCGGCGGCGAGCGGCGCCGGCTGCAGCTGCTGCGCCTGCTCCTCACCCAGCCCAACGTCCTGTTGCTGGACGAACCGACCAACGACCTCGACACCGACACCCTCGCCGCGCTCGAGGACCTGCTCGATTCGTGGGCGGGCACGCTCGTCGTCGTAAGCCACGACCGCTACCTGCTGGAGCGCGTGTCGGACTCGACCGTAGCGCTGCTCGGTGACGGAAGTCTGGCCGCGCTGCCCGGCGGGGTGGACGAGTACCTCGCGCTGCGCCGGAACCGCAACGTTCCGGCGGCGGCCAAAGCCGAGAGGCCGGCCTCCACGGCGGGCGACGCGCGCGCAGCTCGCAAGGAACTGGCCCGTCTCGAACGGCAGATCGCGACGCTCGACAAGCGGGAAGTGCAACTGCACGCGCAGCTG
>DAIPJR010000100.1:0-7199 GCA_036770165.1 Actinomycetes bacterium
TGTGGCGGGTGGTCCAGGCCCACCCGAGCGCCGCCGTCTTCCCCGGCCCGGACGGCGAGTCGATGCGCGCGATGGCGGCGAGGGCGGTCGACGCGGTACGGGACTGGAACGCGCGCCTCGGACCCGACGCGACGTACGTCGCCGTCAGCCACGGCGACGTCATCAAGGCGATCGTGGCCGACGCGCTGGCCGTCCACCTCGACCAGTTCCAGCGGATCCAGGTCGACCCGTGCTCGCTCACCGTGATCCGCTACACCGAGCTCCGGCCCTTCGTCGTGCGGCTCAACGACACCGGCGGGAGCGTCGACTCGCTGCTGCCGCCCAAGAAGAAGCCGCGCCGAAGCCGACGGTCGGCCGCCGCGGAGAGCGACGCAGCCGTGGGCGGGGGAGCAGGGACGTGACGGGTCGCCTAGGGTTTTGAGCATGCAGCGACAGGTCTTCGAGTTCGACCCGCCGGACCGGTTCGTCGCCGGGACGGTGGGTGAGCCTGGGCAGCGGACCTTCTACCTGCAGGCCAGCGGCGGCGGCCGGGTCACGAGCGTGGCCCTGGAGAAGCAGCAGGTGGCCGCCCTCGCCGAGCGCGTCGACGAGATCCTCGACGAGCTGCTGCGCGGCTCGGGCGGCTCGGCCGCGCCGGCGCTCACCCCGGCCGGGCTCGAGGACCGCGCCCCACTGGACACCCCGGTCCTCGAGGAGTTCCGGGTCGGCACGCTGAGCCTCGCCTGGGACCCCGACGACTCGGTCCTCGTCATCGAGGCGTACGCCATGGTCGAGGTGGCCGACAGCGACGAGCCCGACCTCGATCCGAGCACCCCCGACGACGACGCCAGCGACGACGACGGTGGCGGTGACGACGACGACGCTGGCGGTGACGACAACGAGCCGACCGGCGACGTCCTGCGGGTGCGCCTGCACGCAGCCGTCGCCCGGGCCTTCGCGCAGCGAGCGGCCGCCGTCGTGGGTGCCGGCCGGCCGCCGTGCCCGTTCTGCGGCCTCCCGCTCGACCCCACGGGCCACCTGTGCCCGCGCCAGAACGGGTATCGCCGCCGGTGACGCCTTCGCTCGACACCACCGGGGCGCTGCAGCTCCTCGCCGAGGGAGAGCTCGACGTGCAGGGCCGGCTCGTCGACGCCTCAAACGCCACGCTGTACTGCACGGTGACCCTTGACGAGGTCGCAGCGGTCTGCGTCTACAAGCCGATCGCCGGCGAGCGGCCGCTCTGGGACTTCCCGGACGGCACGCTGGCCTTCCGCGAGGTAGCCGCCTACGCGGTGTCGGCGGCGTCCGGCTGGGACCTCGTACCGCCGACGTTGCTGCGCGACGGCCCGTACGGCCCGGGCATGTGCCAGCTGTGGATCGACGTCGACGAGGCGGTCGACCTCGGCGAGCTGGCTCGCAGCGACCACCCGGACCTGCGGCGGATGTCCGTGCTGGACAGCGTCATCAACAACGCGGACCGCAAGGGCGGCCACCTGCTGCCGACCGACGAGGGTCGCGTCTACGGCGTCGACCACGGCGTCTGCTTCTCCGTCGAGGACAAGCTCCGCACGCTGCTGTGGCAGTGGCGCGGCCAGCCCCTCGACGACGAGTCGATCGAGGTCCTGAGCGCCCTGCGCGCCGACATGGAGGGCCCGCTCGGGGCCGACCTTCGGGAGCTGCTGGCCGCAGACGAGGTACGCCGGACGGTCCGCCGCATCGAGCGGCTGCTGCGTACCGGTCGGCACCCGCAGCCGTCGGGCGAGTGGCCTGCGGTGCCGTGGCCCCCCTTCTGACCTTTGCGCCCACACCTCGGCCTTAGGCTGCTCGCCGTGGACTCATGGAACGCGCCCGACGTACCTCGGCTGGCCGGGGAGCCGCCGCCGCTCCGGGTCCACGACACCGCCAGCGGCGGCCTTCGGCCGATCGCCCCGGGGCCGGTGGCCACGATGTACGTCTGCGGCATCACGCCCTACGACGCGACGCACCTGGGCCACGCGGCCACGTACCTCGCCTTCGACCTGCTCGGGCGGGTGTGGCGCGACGCCGGCCATGACGTGCTGTACGTCCAGAACGTCACCGACGTCGACGACCCGCTGCTCGAGCGAGCGGTCGCGACGGGGCAGGACTGGCGCGAGGTGGCCCGTCGCGAGACCGAGCTCTTCCGTACCGACATGACCGCCCTGCGCGTCGTCCCGCCCGACTTCTACATCGGGGCCGTGGAGTCGATCCCGCACGTCGTCGAGCTCGTCCAGCAGCTGCGCGACCGCGGGCACGCGTACGAGGTCGACGGCGACCTGTACTTCTCGGTGCACTCCGACGAGCGCTTCGGCGGCATCTCGGGGCTGGACCGCGAGCAGATGCTCGCCCTGTTCGCCGAGCGCGGCGGCGACCCCGACCGGCCGGGCAAGAAGGATCCGCTCGACTGCCTGCTGTGGCAGGCCGCACGCGAGGGCGAGCCGTCCTGGGAGACCTCGCTCGGCTCCGGGCGACCCGGCTGGCACATCGAGTGCACCGCGATCGCCCTGGAGCACCTCGGGATGTCGTTCGACGTGCAGGGCGGCGGCCGCGACCTCGTGTTCCCGCACCACGAGATGGGCGCGTCCGAGGCCCACGTCGTCACCGGTGAGTGGCCTTACGCGCGGGCCTACGTCCACGCCGGGATGGTCGCCCTGGACGGCGAGAAGATGTCGAAGTCCAAGGGCAACCTGGTCTTCGTCTCGACGCTGCGCGAGTCCGGGGTCGACCCGATGGCGATCCGGCTCGCCCTGCTCGCGCACCACTACCGGTCCGACTGGGAGTGGTTCGACTCCGACCTGACATCGGCGCAGCAGCGGCTGACGGCCTGGCGCGCGGCCGTCGACGCGCCTGCGGGACCGCCCGCAAGCGACACCGTCGCCGCGATCCGGCTGGCGCTGTCCGACGACCTCGACGCGCCCGCAGCACTCGCGGCGGTCGACCGCTGGGTCACCGAGCAGCGGCTTCGCGGCGGCTCCGACGACGGAGCACCGGCGCTCGTACGTACCGCGGTCGACGCCCTGCTCGGCATCGCCCTCTAGGCAGCGCCCGCGAGGCAGCCCCTGCTAGTCGGTGGAACGGCGCCGCAGGTAGCGCTCGAACTCCTGGGCGATCGCCTCGCCGCTCGCCTCGGGGAGGTCGGCGGTGTCTCGCGCCTCCTCGAGCGACTGGACGTACTCGGCGATCTCCTCGTCCTCGGCCGCCAGCTCGTCGACCCCGCGCTCCCACGCCCGCGCGTCCTCGGGCAGGTCGCCCATGGGTACGGGCAGGTCGAGCAGGTCCTCGACCTTGCGCAGGAGGGCCAGCGACGCCTTGGGGCACGGCGGCTGGGCCACGTAGTGCGGCACGGCCGCCCAGATGGACACGGCCGGCAGCCCGACGCGGCCGCACGCCTCTTGAAGCACGCCGACGATGCCGGTCGGACCCTCGTACCGCGAGATCTCGAGGTCGAGCTTCGCGGCCAGCAGCGGGTCGGAGACGGTCCCCGTCACCGGGATCGGGCGGGTGTGCGGCGTGTCGGCGAGGAGCGCGCCCAAGGTGACGACCATCTCGACGCCGAGATCAGCGGCGACGACGAGCAGCTCGTTGCAGTACGAGCGCCAGCGCATGCTCGGCTCGACTCCACGGACGAGGACGATGTCGCGCCCCAGGGCGGGCAGCCGGGCGATCGAGACCCGCGTGCCCGGCCAGGTGATCTGCCTGCTCCCGTCGTCGTTGACCTCGACGTGGGGCCGGTTGACCTGGAAGTCGTAGAACTCCTCGGGGTCGAGCTCGCCGATCGGCTCGGCACCCCAGACCTCCTCGAGGTAGTCGACGGCCTCGGTCGCGGAGTCGCCGGCGTCGTTCCAGCCCTCGAACGCGGCGATGAGCACCGGGTCCGACAGCTCTGGGACTCCATCGAGCTCGATCACGCACTGCCTCCGCTCGGTCTCGGGCTCACCTCGTCGTAGGCCGCTAGCACCAGCCCGGCGACGAGAGACGGCCACTGCAAGGGTACGTCGTGGACGGCGCCGCCCCACCGGAGCAGCCTCGGTCGGGCCAGCAGCCGCGCCGCACGCTCCAGCCCCTGCGCTCGCGCTCTCGCCCAGGCCTCGTCGTGGTAGCTCGCGTCCGCGAGGCCCCCCTCGACCGGCTCGCAGCTGACGGTCCAGCACGGGCAGGTGACCGCGCCGAGCACCGCTTCGACGTCAGCGTCGAGCAGCCCGTCCAGGACCTTCATGTGCAGGTCGAAGGTGAGCCGCGCCCGGGCGAGCCCGTCCTCGCCGAGGGCGAAGGCTGGCAGCACCGCCTCGGCGTGCGCAGGCGTCCACGCGCCGGCCAGCGGTCCGCTCCCGATCATCGTGGCGAAGTCGGCGGGGGGCACGGCGAGGCGAGGCGGCTCCAGCCGCCGCCGGACCTCGTCCCGCGGTCCGATGCCTGCGGGCGTGGTGATGCCGCCGTCGATGGCGACCGTGGAGAGCACCCGGCCAGGAGCGGCCGCTGCCGTAGCCAGCGCCACGGAGGCCCCCCAGGAGTGGCCGACCACCACCGCGGCCGGCACGGCGAGGTCGTCGAGGACCGTCACCACGTCGGCGGCGCACGTCGCGATGTCGTACGGGCCGTCCGGTCGCTCGGAGTCGCCGTGCCCGCGCTGGTCGAGGGCGAGCACGGACCGCCCGGCCGCCACGAGCCCCGGGACGACGAGGTTCCAGAACCTGCGCTGCGACGCCAGCCCGTGCAGGAGGACGACGGTGGGGCCCTCGCCCGACCACGCGGTGGCCCGGAGCCGGACCCCCTGGCCGGTCACGTCGCGGTCCGTACCTCCCGCTACGGCCCGGCCGTCACCGAGCGGAACTCCCTCGGGGACGGCTGCAGTCATGGTCCGCAACGTACCGGCCGCTACCCTTGACGGATGGCGACCACACCGGACAGGTCCGGTCCGGCGACCCTTCGGGCCGCCCTGACCCAGCGCGTGGTGGTCGCCGACGGCGCCATGGGGACGATGCTGCAGAGCCACAACCTCAGCCTCGACGACTTCCATGGGCTCGAGGGCTGCAACGAGATCCTCAGCGTGACGCGGCCCGACGTCGTCGCCTCGGTCCACGACGCGTACTTCGCCGTCGGCGTCGACTGCGTCGAGACGAACACGTTCGGGGCCAACTGGGCCAACCTCGCCGAGTACGACATCTCCGACCGCATCTACGAGCTGTCCGAGGCCGCGGCGCGCATCGCCCGCGAGGTGGCCGACGGGTGGTCGACCCCGGACCGTCCGCGCTGGGTCATCGGCTCGGTCGGCCCTGGGACCAAGCTGCCGACGCTCGGCCACGTCGCGTTCGCCAAGCTGCGCGACGCCTACCAGGAGCAGGTCGCCGGGATGCTGGCCGGCGGTGTCGACTCCGTCCTCGTCGAGACAGCCCAGGACCTCTTGCAGGCCAAGGCTGCGATCATCGGCGCCAAGCGGGCCATCAAGGCCGCCGGCGTCGACGTACCCGTCTGGGCCCAGGTCACCGTCGAGACGACTGGGACCATGCTGCTCGGCAGCGAGATCGGCGCCGCCCTGACGGCGCTCGAACCTCTGGGCATCGAGGCGATCGGCCTCAACTGCGCCACCGGCCCCGCCGAGATGAGCGAGCACCTGCGCCAGCTGTCCAAGCAGTCCCGGGTCGCGCTCACCTGCATGCCCAACGCCGGGCTGCCCGTCCTCGGCGCCAACGGTGCGCACTACCCGCTGAGCCCGACCGAGCTGGCCGACGCCCACGACACGTTCACCCGCGAGTACGGGCTCGCCCTGGTCGGGGGCTGCTGCGGCACGACCCCCGAGCACCTGCGGCAGCTGGTCGACCGGGTCCGCGGCCGCGAGATCACGCCGCGGCGGCCGCGTCCCGAGCCCGGCGTCGCGTCGCTCTACCAGTCGGTGCCGTTCCGGCAGGACACCGCCTACCTCTCCATAGGGGAGCGCACCAACGCCAACGGCTCCAGGGCGTTCCGGGACGCCATGCTGGCCGAGAACTGGGAGGAGTGCGTCGAGATCGCGCGCGAGCAGAACCGCGACGGCGCCCACCTGCTCGACCTCTGCATCGACTACGTGGGCCGCAACGGGGTCGCCGACATGCAGGCGCTGGCCGGGCGCTTCGCCACCGCCTCGACGCTTCCGCTGGTGCTCGACTCGACCGAGCCCGAGGTCATCGAGGCCGGCCTGGAGATGCTCGGCGGGCGCTCGGTCGTCAACTCGGTCAACTACGAGGACGGCGACGGTCCGGCCTCGCGCATGCACAAGGTCATGCCGATCATCCGCGAGCACGGCGCGGCGGTCGTCGCGCTCACCATCGACGAGCAGGGGCAGGCTCGTACGTCCGACTGGAAGGTCGCCGTCGCCGAGCGGCTGATCCGCGACCTGACCGACAACTGGGGCATGCGCGTCGACGACATCATCGTCGACTGCCTCACGTTCCCCATCGCCACCGGTCAGGAGGAGACCCGCCGCGACGGGCTCGAGACGATCGAGGCGATCCGCGAGGTCAAGCGCCGGTTCCCGGACGTCCAGACGACGCTGGGCCTCTCGAACATCTCGTTCGGCCTCAATCCGGCTGCGCGCATCGTCCTCAACTCGGTGTTCCTGGCGGAGTGCGTCAAGGCCGGTCTCGACTCCGCGATCGTGCACGCGTCCAAGATCCTGCCGATGGCCCGGATCCCCGACGAGCAGCGCCAGGTGGCGCTCGACCTCGTCTACGACCGGCGTACGTCCGCGACTGCCGACCGAGAGGCGTACGACCCGCTGCAGCGCTACCTCGACCTGTTCGAGGGCGTCGACCCCGCCGCCGCCCGGGCCGGCCGGGCCGAGGAGCTGGCCGCGCTGCCGCTGTTCGAGCGGCTGGAGCGGCGCATCGTCGACGGCGAGCGCAAGGGCCTCGACGACGACCTGGCCGAGGCGCTCAAGACCCGCCCGGCGCTCGAGATCGTCAACGACACGCTGCTCGCCGGGATGCGCACCGTCGGAGAGCTGTTCGGCTCCGGCCAGATGCAGCTGCCGTTCGTTCTGCAGTCGGCCGAGGTCATGAAGGCCGCGGTGGCTTACCTCGAGCCGCACATGGAGCGCACCGACGACGACGGCAAGGGCACCATCGTGCTGGCCACCGTGCGCGGCGACGTCCACGACATCGGCAAGAACCTGGTCGACATCATCTTGACCAACAACGGCTACTCGGTGGTCAACCTCGGCATCAAGC
>DAIPJR010000290.1:0-2309 GCA_036770165.1 Actinomycetes bacterium
ATCATGGAGATATGGCCCTCTGGGAACGTTCCCAGAGGGCCATATCTCCATGATCAACGCGGACGTGCGGTTGTGTCGTCCGGGCGGGCAACAGCTAGAGGCTGACCCAGCTGGTGGTCACGGCGGTACCGTCCTCGGCCACCACGTGAAGGCGGACCGTACCCGCGGGCACGTCGGCCACGGCGAACCGGCCGAGCGAGTCGATGGGCACCGTACGGCGGCCGTCGGCCGTCTCGACGTCGAGGGTCCCGGACGCTCCGGACACCATCCCGACCAGCGAGCGGCTGCCGTCGGCACGCGTCACCTGGACCTCGATCGACAGCGCCCCGGTCTCGAAGGACAGCATGCGAACCGAGTCGTCGTCCGTCGATGTCGCGCCGCGGACGAGGACCGGGCCCGCGTCCACCGCGGAGTCGAGGACCAGCTCGGCGAGCTCGGCGTCGAGGCGGCGCATCAAGAACGCCGCCTTCGCCGACTCGAGCACGAGGTCAGGCACCGGGTCCGCCTGCGCCGCGAGCGCCCTCAGGCGCTCGAGCAGGGCTTCGTCGTGGACCTCGGCGATCTCGTCGCGGGCTTCGTTCATTTCCCCCCACCTCCTGGCGGCGCCGGATCGATGAGCGCGCCATCCGCTTCGGCGATGCGGCGGAGGCGGTCCAGACAGCGCTGGCGAGTGGGGCCGATGCTGCCGATCGGCATGTCGAGCGCAGCGGCGACCTCCGCGTAGCTCGGCGGCGGCGTCGCCATGAGCACGCGGATGAGCAGCCGGCACCGTTCGGGCATCTGCTGGAGCGCCCGCCACAGCGCGGCGTCGCGCTCCTCGACCAGGAGGGCCGCATCGAGCGGCTCGGAGTCGTCGGGCAGCTCCGGCAGCCCGTCGTCGTCGAAGGACGGCTGCTCGCGCTTGGACCGTCGGAGCATGCGCAGGCACTCGCGTCGGACGGTCGTGGCCAGCCAGCCGGGCAACCGGCTCGGGTCGTCGATGCGGTCGAGGTTCTCGACCAGCCGCAACCACGTGGTCTGCACCGCGTCGGCCGAGTCGGCCGTACCCATCCGGTAGCCGCGAGCGATGGACCACAGGAGTCCGGTGTACTGCTCGACGATCGCGTTCCACGCCGCCCCGTCACCGGCGGCTGCGGCCGCGAGGAGAGCGCTCGGGTCTTCGCCCATGCAGGTCCCCTCGTGGTCAGGGTTCGATCGTGGCCTCCGTTGTACTGATTGTGCCGCAGGTCGCACGTGTTGACGTTGCGCCTGTCGGGGCAGGAGTGCCGAGCCGTCCTGACGGCCGGGGCCCGGTGTCGGAGCCTGGTCGGGGAGAGTGTTCATGCGCACGGTCTCCTGAGGCGTGGCCCGCCCCGCCTGATACGTGTGCTGGGCCGGAGGCTGCGGCATCACGGGTCAGCCGGACGAGGCCGAGCATGATCAGCCCGCCGCCGAGCAGCTGCGCGAAGGACGGGGTCCCGCGGCCGAAGACCGCGGCGCTGGCCACCCCGATGACCGGGATCAGGTTCAGCCCCACCGCTGCGACGGCCGGGCGCACGTCGCCAGCGGCGGCGGACCACAGCACGAACGGGACGGCGAAGCCGACGACGCCGGCGAGCACCGCGAGTCCCCAGACGCCGGCGGGCGCGGACCCGAAGCGGCTGCCCTGCGTGGCCCATGACCAGAGCACGTACGGGAGCACGAGCACGAGGGCGGCGACGCCCTGCTTGAAGACGAGGACCACCGGGTCGGCTCCCAGGGAGTACCGGCGGGAGGCGAGGAAGTAGCCGGCGGCGACGAACGCGGCGAGCGTCACGAACACGTTGCCGGACACCGCGGTCGACGAGCTGCCGTCACCGTGGCCGAGCAGTGCCACGACAGCGGCGCCGGCCAGCCCGAGCCCGAGCGCCGACCACTCTGCGCGGCGGATCCGTTCGCGCATGAACAGCCAGGCCAGCAGCACCGCGAAGACGCTCTCCAAGGACAGGAGCAGCGATCCGGCCGCCGCGGTCGTGCGGGCCAGCCCGAGGTTGGCGAGCAGGTAGGCGCCCGCAGGCTCGAGAGCGCCGAGGACGGTGGCACCCCGCCACGGTGCCGCCGACAGCGGCCGGCGGGTCAGCAGGACCACGAGACCGACGACGAGGGTGCCGGACCCGATCTCGGCGAACAGGACGTCGGCGGGGGACAGCGTGGCCAGGGCGGCGTCGCTCACGGTGACCGAGACGCCCCAGCTCACCATGGCGAGAACGAGGGCGACGTGCGCGCGCCTCATGGTTGATCAGCTCCTGTGTTCGGGTTCTAACCAGCAATCTATCCTAAGCCGGTTAGAA
>DAIPJR010000101.1:0-7179 GCA_036770165.1 Actinomycetes bacterium
CAGCCGCTTGACCACGATGCCGGCATGCCGGGCGCCGAGCGCCAGCACCGGCGCGAGCGCGACCCCCAGCCCCGCCGCCACGTATCCCTGCGTCGCCGGGAACTCGTCCGCCTGGGCGACGATGCGCGGTGTGAAGCCAGCACGCCGGGCCGCCGAGACGGTGACCTGGCGCACGTAGTCCTGGCCGCCCCCGCCCGCGTAGGTCGAGACCCAGTCGTCGCCGGCGAGGTCGGCGACGTCCACGGTACGGCGGCGGGCGAGGCGGTGGCCCTTGGGCAGCAGCAAGCGGTACGGGTCGTCGAGCAGGTGGACGCGGACCAGGTCGTCGGACGGCTGCCCGCCAGCCGCGTACGGCTCCACCACGACGATGACGTCGGCCCGACCGGCGTACGAGCCGTCGACCTCGTCGACCGATGCCTCGACGAGCACCCCGGGCTGGCGCCGGCGCAGCTCGGCCATCGCGGGCGGTACGAGGGAGTCGCCGGCAGAGGGGAACGAGACGACGTGCAGGCGGCCGGTACGGCCCGACCGCAGGTCGGCGAGGGCCTGCTCGGCGTCGTCAGCGGCGGCGAGGAGCACTGCTGCATGCTCGGCGAGCAGGGTTGCCGCCGCCGTCGGGCGGATCCCGCGGCCGGACTTCTCGAAGAGGACGACGTCCAGCTGCTGCTCGAGCGCTGACATCTGCTGGCTAACCGACGAGACGGTGAAGCCGAGCGTGTGTGCCGCCCCCGTGATGGACCCTGTGTCGACGACGGAAGCGAGAACCTGCAGCCTGCGGAGGTCCAGCATGGAAGACATTGTTCACGATCCGTGAAGCAATGTGAAGTAATAGTCGCTTGTATCTGGATGGTTTAGCCGTCAACATCGAACTACGGCAAGGTTCCGCACTTCAAGAACTGGTGGTTGGTCATGGCAGTCTTCGTGCTCTTCGGAGTACTCGTCGCAGTCTCCGCGCTCGCCCCGTTCACCGGCGCAGACCGGTCCGACGGGCGTTCCGTCGAGGCGCACCCGCAGTCCGGCTGGTACCCCGCAGCCTGACCGGATCTTCACCTGGCGCTGACCCGGCAGAGGCGGCTGTTGTGCTTCGCTTCATGAATGGTCACCAGCGCGCAAACCACCTCCGGTCGCCGCGGACGCCGCGGACACTGGATGGGTACCGCCCGAGTCGCGCTGCGCACCAGGGGAGCGCGCCGCCCCGGTGACGCCGGGGCCGCGCTCCGCAGCCTCGCCAAAGGCGCAGACCGCGTGGTCGCCATGCGGGTCCGCGGGCAGCGCGTCCTCCTCCTGATCGACCCCTCTCTCGTCAGCCTCCTGCTCGTGGACCATGCCGCTGACACCGTCAAGGGACCCGGCGTCCAGCTGACGAGACGCTTGCTGGGCAACGGGTTGCTCACCAGCGAGGGCGACGACCACCGCCGCGCCCGCCGTCTCGTCGCCCCTGCGTTCTCACCCCGACGGCTCGAACTGTACGTCGACGCGTTCGCCTCTCGTGCCGCCGTCCGTGCAGACAGCTGGACCGACGGCCAGATCCTCGACATGCACGACGAGATGGGCGCCCTGACCCTCGACATCGTCGGCCGCACGTTGCTCGGCATCGACCTCGCCGACGACGCGAGTGGGATCCGCGTCGCACTCGAAGGGGCGCTCGCCGAGTTCGCCCGTACGAACGTCGGCGTGGCCAGCCGGGGTTTCGGCCGGGCGCCGGCAGCGGCGACCCTGCTGGCTACCGCCGTACCGCCCGAGGTCTCGGCGATCCACGGGATCGTCGACGGCATCGTGGACGGCCGACGAGCCACGCGCTCCGACGACAGGGGCGACGTGGTGTCGGCGCTGCTGGCCGCGACGGAAGGGCCGGACGGGCTCTCCGCCGCCGAGGTCCACGACCACGTCATCACACTGCTGATGGCCGGCCACGAGACGACCGCCAACGCACTGGCCTGGACCCTGCACCTGGTCGGGCGACACCCGGAGGTCCTGGCGCAGCTGCAGAGCGAGCTGGCGTCGCTCGAGGGGCGGCTGCCGCGGTTCGCCGACCTGCCTGGCCTCAGGTACACCAGGGCCGTCGTCAGCGAGGCGATGCGGCTGTACCCGCCGGCCTGGCTGATCGGCCGGACGCTCACGTCCGACGTCTCGTTCGCCGAGTGGGACGCACCGGCCGGGACCGTCGTCGGCGTGAGCCCGTTGCTGCTGCACCACGACGCCCGCGGGTTCCCGGCTCCCGAGGTGTTCGACCCTGGCCGCTGGCTGGACGCCCGGGCCGAGACGGTGCCCCGGCACGCGTACCTGCCGTTCGGTACCGGGCCGCGGGCCTGCATCGGCGAGCAGTTCGCCTGGGCCGAGGCGGTGACCGTCCTCGCGGTGCTCGCCGGTCGGTGGTCCTTCGCGTCCAACCCCGCGCACGTGGTGACGTCGCAGTACCGCGTGACGCTCCGCCCCGGCAACGGCGTCCCCGTGCGCGTCACCCGCTGACGACCAGACTTACCCAACGCGAACATTCCGGCGCTGCAGGCTCGATCATCGGCGTCCGAAACTCCGTTCATGAGCAGCAACCTCCTGCAGGGACGCCGAGCCGCCGTCGCCGCCTCCCTCCTCGTACTCGCCGGTGCCGTCTCCGGGTGCGGGCTCGCGCACCGCACGACCCCGCCGCCGGTCCAGCCCGTCGTCAGCACGCCGGCTCCGGTCGCTGCGGCTCCGGGGGGTACCGGCACCGCTTCGGCTTCGCCGGCTGCGACGTCCAGCAGCTCGAGCGCCGCGGCCGTCGCCGCCGCCAAGGCCGCGCTCGTCGCCGCGACGAAGGCCGCCTCGGCCGCGAACTCGACCGCCGGCCAGGACCTCGCGAAGGCCAGCTCCAGCGCGGAGGGCGACCCGACCCAGTGACCCGCCCCGTCCTCTGGGTGCGGGCCGTCCTGTCCGTGTGAGCTCAGCCCAGGACCCGGTCTCACACGGACAGCTCGGGTCAGACCGAGAGCGCGTCGGAGCCCTCGCCGGACCTGACACGAGGCGGCCACGAGGGCACGCGCGTCAGCGAGCCGACAGCGCCGACCTGAAGATCTCCTCATGACATCGGGCAATGCTCCAACCGAAACGGAAGAGGCCTGGGGAGCGACACTCGAGGCGGAGGAACGCGAAGCCGAGCTCGACTCGTCGGGCCGGTTCAGGGACGGGCTGCGGGCGGCGGCGAAAGCACACGATCTGGCCAACGGAGCCCATCTGCGCATCTGTAACCACCAACAAGCCGAGTATCACGCACAGGCAGCCCTACTCCTCCTGGACGAAATGCACGTGATCTTTCAGGTCGGACACGTGCTTCCACAGGAGTTCTTCACTCGACCCGTGGCATCGACCCGGGTGCGGCTCGCCTCTGGCGCGGTTCAATCGGCTGAAGGCGGCGCCGCGGCCAACGGAAGCACCGATTGGCCGTAACCGAACAGGTGCAGGCTCACCACGTCGACCTCCCGCCTCGGGTCGCCGAAGAACGCGGCCAGACGCCTCTCGACGCGGGCGAACGGCTTCTCCCGTGCAACGCCAGCCGCGTTCCAGTTGGCGTGAGGTACGACGAGGAACAGATGCTGGGCGTCGTGGGCTATATGCGTCTTCCATAGGTCCTTCAGGTCATGGTTGTTCGTCGTCGTGCCACCACGTTCGACCTCAGCGAGCACCCCGCGTCCAGGCCCGAGCCGGTAGATGAAGTCGGGTCGGGCCCTCGTGACGAAGCCGTCATCAGGTGCCAGGACGACCTCCTGGTCGAAGCCCAAACGGTCCGTCAGGAGTCGGGCAACAATGGACTGGACCGCGCTGCTCTGGGCTCGATGTACGTGGACCGCGTCGATGTCGGCGGCCGTCTCGAGCAAGTGGGCACGCAGCTGCGCAGCCAACTGATCCACTCGATCCAGCTCGACGCGCTCGTCCTCGCTGACGGTTCGCCGGACGAACCGCGCGTAGGCGACGTCCACGCGCGTGAGCTTGGCAGCTCCTGTCGGCCGAAGCTAGGCCTGGCCAGACGGCGGCTTGGACACACGTCTGTGTGAGGCCAGGTCCTGACCTGGTCTCACACGGACAGGTGGGCGGGGCGGGGCGCGACGCTCACCCCGAGACGGCCGCGCTTCGCTGCGTACATGGCGAGGTCGGCAGCTCGCAGGAGCTCGCCGACGGTCGTCCCGTCGCGCGGGGCGAGGGCGACGCCGATGCTGCCGTCGGTGTCGACCGGTACCCCGTGCACGACGAACGTGGCCCGTACGGCTCCGAGCAGGCGCTCGGCGGCAGCTCGCGCCGCCACCTCGTCGGCCCCTGGGAGCAGCACGGCGAACTCGTCGCCCCCGAGTCGTACCAGCAGGTCGGCCGGGCGGACCCGCTTGCCCAGCGCGCCCGCGACCTGGCAGAGCAGGTGGTCTCCGGCCGCGTGACCGAGGCTGTCGTTGACGGCCTTGAAGCCGTCGAGGTCCATCAGCAGGAGCGCTGCCGGCGCACCGCCTCGCAGGAGGTCGGCATGCTCCTCGAGCAGCGTGCGGTTGCCCAGCCCCGTCATCTGGTCGTGGGTGGCCTGGTACGACTGATGTCTCATCCGGCTCTGCAGGGTGATCAGGCTGGCGCCCGTCACGCCCAGCGCGAGCACGCCGACGGCCAGCAGCCAGCCGAGCGCGGAGGCACCGGAGCCGCCAAGGGCGCCGGACGGGACGACCGCCTCGAGCACCAAGGGCGGCGGGACCGCGCCCGACGGCGCCGCCGGTGCCGCCGGTGCAGATCCCCGCGGCCGGGCCGGCGGCGGGAGCGGCATGACGACTCGTACGCCACCGGGGACGTCGGCAGCCTGCGGTCCGGAGCGCAGCACGGCGGCGAGCGAGCCCGCGGCGGTGACGAACGGTCCCGGCCCGCGGCCGTAGACGCGGTTCCCATCGATGTCGTAGATGGCCAGCGAGCTCAGCCGGCCGGAGGCGACCACCTTCGCGACGCTGGCGTCCAGCGCGGCCAGCTGCGCCGGCGTGGTCGGCCCGCCGGAGCCGTCGCCGAGCGACGTCGAGACGGCGGGCATCGCGACGCCCTGCGCGGTGCCGATGACGTCAGCGCGGTTGCGGTCGCTGGACAGGTGGCTGAGCCGGACGGCGAGGACCACACCGACCGCCGCGAGCGAGCCGAGGACGACAGCCAGGGCCAGCGACGAGGACAGGAGGCGGGAGAACAGTCGCGCGGACCGGCTCGTCGTGCTCACCGAAGCACCATCGACGGATCGCGGAGGGCGCTGAAGCGGAGACGGCCCCGAGAGCCGACCGACCGCACGAACTGTGGTGCGCGAGGGGGGAGTTGAACCCCCACACCCTTTCGGGCACTGGAACCTGAATCCAGCGCGTCTGCCTATTCCGCCACTCGCGCGAGCCCAGCGAGGTTATCACGCAGCCCAGTGCGGCCAGCCTGGCTGCAGCGCCCGTGAAACCAGCCCCGGAGCGGCCCACAGATACCATCTGGGGAGCCGCCCAGGCTGGTCGACCGAGTCCGAGGAGGTGCGCGTTGGGGGTCATGGACCGCTTCGAGCGCCGGCTCGACCGGCTGGTGAGCGGGACCTTCGCGCGGGCGTTCAAGTCCGAGGTGCAGCCCGTCGAGGTCGCCGCGGCGCTCCAGCGCGAGTGCGACGACCGGGCGGCGATCGTCACGCGCGGACGAACCATGGTGCCCAACGACTTCAGCGTCGAGCTCGGCCAGCACGACTACGAGCGCCTGGCGATGTATGCGGAACCGCTCGGCGCGGAGCTCGCCGCCATGGTGCGCGAGCACGCCGAGGAGCAGGCCTACCAGTTCGTCGGCCCGGTACTCGTCCGCTTCGAGCAGGTCGACGACCTCGACACGGGCATGTTCCGGGTGCTCAGCAAGGCGATCGCGTCCGGCCCGACGGCGGAGGCCGGTACGCCGACGGCCGCGCCCGCCGAGGTCTCCGCAGCCCTCGAGGTCGGCACCTCGACGCTGGCGCTGACCCGCCGGCACACGGTGCTCGGCCGCGGTGCCGAGGCCGACCTGCGGCTCGACGACCCCGGCATCTCCCGGCGCCACGCCGAGATCGTCCTCAGCGACCCGCCGCGCATCACCGACCTGCAGTCGACCAACGGTACGTACGTCAACGGCGAGCGCGTGACGTCGGCGGAGCTCTACGACGGGGCGCGGATCGGCGTCGGCACGCTCACCCTCGTGTTCCGGTACGGCGGCTAGTCGATGTCGCCCCTCACCCTGAAGCTGATCCAGATGGGGTTTCTGGTGCTGCTCTGGGTGATGGTGCTGTCGGTGGCAGCCGTGATGCGCGGCGACCTGTTCGCGCGGCGACGGACCAAGCCGCCCAAGCCGCCCAAGGCCGGCAAGGTCGCCCGCAGCGTGCCAGCGGCCGCAGCCGCGGCGGGGGCGACGGCGCCGGCGCCGGCCATCCGCGCCGAGGCGAGCAACAAGCCCGCGAAACCGGCGAAGCCCAAGCGCGGCGCCCCCCGCAACCTGGTCGTCACGGCCGGCGCCCACGAGGGCACGATGATCGAGCTGGGGGCGACGCCGATCACGATCGGCCGCTCGGCCGAGAACACGCTGGTCCTCGACGACGACTACGTCTCGAGCCGGCATGCCCGGCTGTACCCGCACGAGGGCAGCTGGGTGGTCGAGGACCTCGGCTCCACCAACGGGACCTACCTCGACCGTACGAGACTGACGACGGCCATGGTCCTCCCCGTCGGCAGCCCGGTACGGATCGGCAAGACCGTCCTCGAGCTGCGGAAGTAGCGCGATGGCCATCGAGCTGCGCTTCTCGGCGCGTTCCCACGTCGGGATGGTGCGCAAGGGCAACGAGGACTCCGGCTACGGGTCGTCGCACCTGCTGGTGATCGCCGACGGCATGGGCGGCCACGCGGCCGGCGAGGTGGCCAGCGCGACGGCCCTGCGCGCGGTGCTCGAAGAGCTGCCAGAGGCCGCCGAGAGCGGCGAGCCCGGGGCCGACCCCGAGTCCTTGCTGCGCGAGGCGGTGGCCCGGGCCGGGCAGCGGATGCGCGAGCTGATCCGCAGCAAGCCCGAGCTCGAAGGCATGGGTACGACGCTGACAGCGCTGCTGCAGATCGGCGACCGGGTGGCGATCGCCCAGGTGGGCGACTCCCGCGGCTACCTGCTCCGGCATGGCGGGCTGGAGCAGGTGACGCACGACCAGACGTTCGTGCAGTC
>DAIPJR010000102.1:0-7160 GCA_036770165.1 Actinomycetes bacterium
CGACGTGCCGCCCGAGGAACAGCACGACCTTTGCGTCGACGAGCGAGCGGCCCAGCGCGCGGACGGGTTCGACGGTGTCGAGGACCTGGTCGACCTTGGCCGGCATCGCCTGCAGCTCGCGCAGGTCGGCGGCGATCTCCTCGCTCCACTTCGTCCCGCGCACCTGGGCCAGGTACAGCGCGACGAGCTGGACCGCGACCACCATGGTGAGGAACGCCTTGGTCGAGGCGACGGCCACCTCGGGGCCGGCGTAGGTGTAGACGACGGCGTCGGACTCCCGCGGCAGCGTCGAGCCGTTGACGTTGCAGATGGCGAGCACGCGCGCGTGCTGGGCCTTGGCGTGGCGTACGGCCATCAGCGTGTCCATCGTCTCCCCCGACTGCGAGATGGCGATGACCAGCGTGTTCCGCGTGAGGATCGGGTCGCGGTAGCGGAACTCGCTCGCCAGCTCGACCTCGCAAGGGATCCGCGTCCAGTGCTCGATCGAGTACTTCGCCAGCAGCCCGGAGTGATAGGCGGTGCCGCAGGCGATGATGATGATCTTGTCGACGTCCCTGAGCTCGTCGTCGCCGAGGCGCATCTCGTCGAGGACCAGCCGGCCGGCAGGGTCGATCCGGCCGAGCAGCGTGTCGGCGATCGCCCGCGGCTGCTCGGCGATCTCCTTGAGCATGAAGTAGTCGTAGCCGCCCTTCTCGGCGGCCGACGCGTCCCAGTCGACGTGGTAGGCCCGCACCTGCGCCGGCTCGCCGTCGAAGGTCGTGATCTCGACCCGGTCGCGCCGCAGCTCGACGACCTGGTCCTGCCCGAGCTCGATGGCGTCGCGAGTGTGCGCGATGAACGCGGAGACGTCGCTGCCGAGGAAGTTCTCGCCGACGCCGACGCCGACGACGAGGGGTGAGTTGCGCCGCGCCCCCACCACGACGTCGGGCTCGTCGGCGTGCACGGCCACGAGCGTGAAGGCCCCGCTCAGCCGGCGGCACACCCGCCGCATCGCCTCGGCCAGGTCACGACCGGCCGGCTCGTAGGCCTCGGACAGCAGGTGCGCGACCACCTCGGTGTCGGTGTCGGACCGCATCTCGTGACCGCGCGCCTCGAGCTCGGCCCGCAGCGTGGCGAAGTTCTCGATGATGCCGTTGTGGATGACCGCCACGCGCTTGTCGTCGTCGAGGTGCGGGTGGGCGTTGCGGTCGGTCGGCCCGCCGTGCGTGGCCCAACGGGTGTGCCCCATCCCGAGCGTGCTCTCGGGCATCGGCTGCTCGGCGAGCAGCTTCTCCAGGTTGGCCAGCTTGCCGGCTCGCTTCCGCGTCGCCAGCTCGGACCCGCTGACGAGCGCGATCCCGGCGGAGTCGTAGCCGCGGTACTCCAGCCGGCGCAACCCCTCGATCACGACGTCCTGTGCCTGCTTGTCCCCGACGTAGCCCACGATGCCGCACATGGGCTCAAGGGTACGTGGAACGCCGGCCGGCTCAGCCGAGTGACGTACGTACGACCTCGGCGAGGCGGTCGGCGACGTCGCGCGCCTGCTCAGGACCGGCGGCCTCGACCATCACGCGTACGAGCGGCTCCGTACCGCTCGGGCGCAGCAGGACCCGTCCGGTCGCTCCCAGCTCGGCCTCGGCTGCGGCCACGGCCACGGCCAGCTCGGCGCTGGTCGAGATCCGCGACTTGTCCACCCCGGAGACGTTGACCAGCACCTGCGGCAGCCGCTGCATCGCCGCCGCCAGCTCGGCGACGGGCCGGCCGCTCTGGGCGACCCTGGCCAGCAGGTGCAGCCCGGTGAGCATCCCGTCGCCGGTCGTGGCGTGGCCGAGCATGATCACGTGGCCGGACTGCTCGCCGCCGAGCACGAAGCCGCCGTCCTTCATCGCCTCGAGGACGTAGCGGTCGCCGACCGCGGTCTCGACGATGCGGACACCGTCACGCTCCATCGCGATCCGGAACCCCAGGTTGGCCATCACGGTCGAGACCACCGTGCCGCCGACGAGCTCGCCGCGGTCCAGCATGGCGAGCGCGAGGATCGCCAGGATCTGGTCACCGTCGACCGTGCGGCCGGCCGCGTCGATCGCGAGGCAGCGGTCGGCGTCGCCGTCGAGGGCGATGCCGACGTCGGCGCCGTGCTCGACGACGGCCGCCGACAGCAGCTCGAGGTGGGTGGAGCCGCAGCCGTCGTTGATGTTCCACCCGTCCGGGGATGCCCCGATGGCCACGACCTCGGCGCCGGCCCGGCGCAGGGCGGCAGGGGCCGCCTCGAACGCCGCGCCGTGGGCGCAGTCGACGACGACCTTGAGCCCGTCAAGGGAGTGCGGCAGCGACGCGACGAGGTGGTCGACGTAGCGCTCGGTGGCACCCTCGAGGCGGCGGATCCGGCCCACGTCGCGGCCGGTCGGGCGCTCCCAGGGCTCGTTCATCCGCTGCTCGATGGCGTCCTCGACCTCGTCGTCCAGCTTCACGCCGCCGCGAGCGAAGAACTTGATGCCGTTGTCCGGCATCGGGTTGTGCGAGGCGGACAGCATCACGCCGAGGTCGACGCCGAGGGACTCGGTGAGGTAGGCCACCGCCGGCGTGGGGAGGACCCCGGCGTCGAGCACGTCGACACCGGCGCTGGCCAGCCCCGAGACGACCGCCGCCGAGAGGAACTCCCCCGAGGCGCGCGCGTCGCGGCCGACCACCGCGACCGGACGGTGCCCGGCGAACTCGCCGGCGTCGCCGAGGACGTGCGCGGCGGCGGCGGCGAGGCCCAGCGCGAGCTCCGCGGTCAGATCACGATTGGCGAGGCCGCGTACGCCGTCGGTGCCGAACAGGCGACCCATCGGGCGGCGACTTAGCGCTTGCTGTACTGCGGAGCCTTGCGGGCCTTCTTCAGGCCGTACTTCTTGCGCTCCGTGGCCCGGGCGTCCCGCGTGAGGAAGCCGGCCTTCTTCAGGGTCGGACGGTTCTCCTCGACGTCGATCTCGTTGAGGGCGCGGGCGATGCCGAGGCGCAGGGCGCCGGCCTGCCCACTGACGCCGCCGCCGTTGATCCTGGCGATCACGTCGTAGCGGCCCTCGAGGTCGAGGATCTTGAACGGGTCGTTGACCAGCTGCTGGTGGACCTTGTTCGGGAAGTAGACGGCGAGCGCGCGGCCGTTGACCGTCCACTGACCGGTGCCGGGCACCAGGCGGACGCGGGCGATGGCCTCCTTGCGGCGGCCGGTCGCGGCGGCGGGGCGGGTGACCACCTCGCGTCGCGTGACGACGGCGGTCGTCTCGGAGGTGTACTCCGACGCCTCGTCGACAGCAGAGTCGCCGGCCTCGTCGGTCTCGTCGGCGTCGGCGAAGGTGTCGACTAGCTCGGACGGGTCGACCTCGGCGGTGGAGATGTCGCTCACGGCCACGGATCCTCTCGTGTCATTCATCGGGGTGCTGCCGTGGCCTACTGGGCGACCTGGCTGATCTCGAACGGGATGGGCTGCTGCGCCTGGTGGGGGTGGTCCGGACCGGCGTAGACCTTGAGCTTGGTGATCTGGGCGTTGCTCAGCTTGTTGTGCGGCAGCATGCCCTTGACGGCCTTCTCGACGGCCCGCCGGGGGTTCTTGGCCAGCAGGTCGGTGTACGAGGTGGCCGAGAGGCCGCCCGGGAAGCCGGAGTGGCGGTAGGCGAGCTTCTGCTGCGCCTTGCTGCCGGTGAGGGCGACCTTGCCCGCGTTGACCACGATGACGAAGTCGCCCATGTCCATGTGCGGGGCGAAGACCGGCTTGTGCTTGCCGCGCAGCAGCGTTGCCACGTGCGTGGCCAGACGGCCGAGGACGACGTCGGACGCGTCGATGATGTACCACTGACGGTCAACGTCGCCGGGCTTGGGGCTGTACGTGCGCACGGTCGTAGGCCTTCTGGTCGCTGCGGATCTTGACGGAGCCCCGAAGGGCACGGGGGAAGAGCGGTCGCGGCCGACCCCGGTGGTCACCAGGCGGCACAACGACTCGTCAGAGTACCTGGCACGCCGTACGAGGGTCAAAAGCGCCCTGTTCGCCCAGATCAGCGGGCCCGGTCGACGCGGCCCTCGTCCCAGACCGGTTCGGCCGCCTCGTACACCGTCCCGTCCGACCCGAAGACCAGGTAGCGGTCGAACCCTCGCGCGAACCAGCGGTCGTGCGTCACGGCCAGCACGGTCCCGTCGTAGGCCTCCAGGCCCTCCTCCAGGGCCTCGGCGCTGGCCAGGTCGAGGTTGTCCGTGGGCTCGTCGAGCAGCAGCAGCGTCGTCCCGTCGATCTCGAGCAGCAGGATCTGGAACCTGGCCTGCTGGCCGCCGGAGAGCGTGTCGAAGGGCTGCTCGGCCTGGTGGTCGAGCTCGTAGCGGCGGAGCGCGGCGATGGCCGGCCCGCGCTGCAGCGCCTTGTGCTCCCAGAGGATGTCCAGCAGCGTGCGCCCGATCAGCTCGGGGTGCTCATGGGTCTGCGCGAAGTGCCCTGCGACCACCCGCGCACCGAGCTTCCAGTCACCGGTGTGCTGCACCTGCATCCCCGCCAGCAGCCGCAGGAAGTGCGACTTGCCCGACCCGTTGCTGCCGAGCACCCCGACCCGTTCCCCGTAGAAGACCTCGAGGTCGAACGGCTTCATCAGCCCGGTCAGCTCGAGCCCTGCGCAGGTGACAGCGCGGACGCCGGTACGCCCGCCGGTCAGGCGCATCCGTACGTTCTGCTCCTTGGGGGGCGCCTCCGGCGGGCCGGCGTCCTCGTACCGCTTCAGCCGCGTCTGCATCGCGTGGTAGCGGTTGGCCATGTCCGGCGAGATCGCCGCCTGCTGCTGCAGCGTCTTGACCAGGTTCTTGAGCCGCACGTGCTCCTCGTCCCAGCGCCTGAGCAGCTCCTCGAGCCGCTCGTGGCGATCCTTGCGCGCCTGGTGGTACGTCGCGAACCCGCCGCCGTGCGTCCACGCGCTACCGCCTTCGAGCGTGACGATGCGGGTCGCCGTGCGCGCCAGCAGCTCGCGGTCGTGGCTCACGAACAGCACCGTCTTGGGCGTCTCGCGCAGCGCCGTCTCGAGCCAGCGCTTGGCCGGCACGTCCAGGTAGTTGTCCGGCTCGTCGAGCAGCAGCACCTCGTCCGGTCCGCGCAGCAGCGCCTCGAGGACCAGCCGCTTCTGCTCGCCGCCGGAGAGGCTACGGACCTCGCGCCACTGGGCGCGGTCCCACGGTGTGCCGAGCGCCTCCGTGCAGCAGACGTCCCAGACCACCTCGGCCTCGTAGCCGCCCGCGTCGCCCCAGTCGGCCAGCGCCTGGGCGTAGCGCAGCTGGGTCGGCTCGTCGTCGCGCTCCATCATCGCGAGCTCGGCGACCTCGACCGCCTTGGCCGCGGTGCGGATCGCCTGGGGTGCCACCGAGACGAGGAGGTCGCGCACCGTCGACTCGTCACGTACCGACCCGACGAACTGGCGCATCACCCCGAGCCCGCCGCTCCTCGTGACCGCGCCCTCCTGCGGGGCGTCGTCGCCCGCCACGATGCGCAGCAGCGTCGTCTTGCCCGCGCCGTTGGCCCCGACAAGAGCCACCTTGGCCCCGTCGCCGACCCGCAGCGACACGTCGTCCAGGAGGACACGCCCGTCGGGGAGCACGTGCCCGAGCTTGCTGATGTCGACGTGGCCCACGGGAGCACAGTGTCCCGGGTCCGGTACCGCCGGCACCAATCAGTATTGCGACACCGCCGACTGCGGTCAGGCGCCTGCCGCCGGGGACGGAGGGGCGGTCGGCGGGGTCGTCGAACCGTTCCAGCCGCGTGGGCCGCCGAAGGCCGGCATCGTGGGCACGCCGTCCATCAGGTGGCTCGCCGTGACGGTCTTGCCCGACTGCACGCCCTCGATCCGTACGGTGTCGCCGACCGCGACGGCCGAGATCTTGGCCTGGGCGCCCTTCTTGCCGATCTGCGTGGTGGAGCCTACGACGTACGTCTCGGTGTAGCCGTCCGTGCTCTTGACGGTGATCGAGGTCGCACTGACCGCGGTGACCTTGCCGGCCTGCTCCTCGATCGTCACCACCTTCGTCCCCTGCTGGACGACCTCCGTACCGTGCAGCAGCTGGCCGCCGGGTCCACCGAGGCCGGGTCCACCGAGGCCGGGTCCACCGAAGCCGGGACCGCCGCGGCCGTGGCCGTCGAGATCACCGGGGCCACCAGGGCCGCCGGAGCCACCGTGCCAGCCGGGAACGCCCGAGGGGCGCCCACTCGGCGTCGCCGATGGGCTGCTGCTCGCCGCCGACGCCGACTGCGAGGCGGTGATGCCGACGGCGATGGCGACGACGCCCGCTGCGGTCGCGGTAGCGATGATCGCCGGCTTGCGGTACCCGATCTTCATCTGCGGTGCTCCTGCCCGATCGATGTCCGGGACCCGAGACGGTACGGACCGCCCCAAGGTGGGCGCCGTACCTTGGGCGCCGCCGGGAACAACCTCCGAATTACCTGTGAATCTCACCCCCGGCCGCGTTGATCATGGGCAGATGGCCCATGTGGATCAAGAAACGGGGGCCATCTGCCCATGATCAACGGGGAGGGGAAGGGAGATCAACGCGGCCGGGGAGAGAGGATCAGCGGGCGTAGGTGAGCCCTTCGAAGGACGTGGCGATCCGGGTACCGGCCGTACCCGCCAGGATGGCTGGCAGGTTCTCCAGCGCACCGATGGCAGCCACGGCGCCGGACTGGCGGGCGAACGCGCAGGCAGCCTCGACCTTCGGGCCCATCGAGCCGGCCGGGAAGGCCAGCGCGGAGATGGCGTCCGGGTGAGCCGTGACGATCTGCCGCTGCAGCGGGGTCCCCCAGTCGACGAAGACCCCCGCCGCGTCCGTGACGATGACCAGGCTGTCGGCCTCGACGTCACGCGCGAGCACCGCGCTGGAGCGGTCCTTGTCGATGACCGCCTCGACGCCCACCAGCCGGCGGGTCCC
This sequence comes from Actinomycetes bacterium, assembly GCA_036770165.1. GTDB lineage: Bacteria > Actinomycetota > Actinomycetes > Prado026 > Prado026 > JANYIP01. Next base: position 6,910 of record DAIPJR010000102.1, read on the forward strand.
CTCGCGGTACATGGTCGGGATCCCCCCGCCGCCCGTGCAGACCACGACCGAGCCGCGCTCCAGCAGCCACTTGATCGGCCGGATCTCGAAGATACGGATCGGGAGCGGCGAGGGTACGACTCGGCGCCACGCGGCGCCGTCCGGCTTCACCGTCCAGCCCTTCTCGGCCGCCTTCGCCTTGGCGTCCGCCTCGGTATAGACCGGCCCGACGAACTTGCTCGGGTCGTGGAAGGCCGGGTCCGCCGGGTCGA
>DAIPJR010000291.1:0-2289 GCA_036770165.1 Actinomycetes bacterium
GGTCCGCCAGGCCGGCTGCTCGCACTCCCTCGAGCACCTGCTGTTCAAGGGCACGTCGCGGCGCAGCGCCCTCGACATCTCCTCGACGATCGACGCGCTCGGTGGCGAGATGAACGCGTTCACCGCCAAGGAGTACACCTGCTTCTACGCGCGGGTGCTCGACGCCGACCTGCCGGTCGCGGTCGACGTCGTCTCCGACATGATCACCTCGGCCTCGGTCCTCCCGGCCGACGTCGACAACGAGCGCGGCGTCATCCTCGAAGAGATCGCCATGAGCGACGACGACCCGTCCGACCTCGTGCACGACTCGTTCGCCCAGGCGGTCTTCGGCGACACGCCGCTGGGGCGGCCGATCCTGGGGACGTCCGCCTCGATCGAGAGCCTGTCGCGTACGACGATCAACGGGTACTACCGGCGGCACTACCGGCCGGAGAACATGGTCGTCGCGGCCGCCGGGAACCTCGACCACGCCGAGGTCGTACGACTCGTACGCAAGGCCTTCGGGTCCGTCGGCGCGCTGGCCGACCGCTCGGTGCTGCCGCTGGAGCCAAGGATCGGTGGACGCCAGCGGCTGAGCCGGCCCGGTGTCCACATCGAGCACCGGCGTACCGAGCAGGCCAACTTCGTCCTTGGCATGCCGGGCATGTCCCGCGTCGACGACCGGCGCTTCGCCCTCGGCGTGCTCAACAGCGTGCTCGGCGGGGGCATGTCCAGCCGGCTGTTCCAGGAGGTGCGCGAGAAGCGCGGGCTTGCCTACTCGGTCTACTCCTACAACGCGCAGTACGCGGACACCGGCTTGTTCGGCGTCTACGCCGGCTGCCAGCCGGACAAGATCGACCAGGTCCTTGCGCTGTGCCGGGCCGAGCTCGAGAAGGTCGTCGAGCGTGGGATCAGCACCGACGAGCTGCTCCGCGGCCAGGGCCAGCTACGCGGCGCCCTCGTGCTCGGCCTCGAGGACACCGGCTCGCGGATGAGTCGCATCGGCAAGAGCGAGCTGGTCTACGGGGATCTGCTGGGCGTCAACGAGATCCTCGGCCGGATCGAGGCGGTGGGGCTCGCCGACGTGCGCGAGGTGGCCGCAGAGATCCTGGCGTCGCCCCCGACGCTCGCGGTGATCGGACCGTTCGACGCCGATCGCGACTTCTCCGCGGCGGTGGCCTGATGGCGCTGCGGGTCGGCGTCTTAGGCGCCCGGGGGCGGATGGGGTCCGAGGTCTGCCGGGCGGTGTCCGCTGCCGCCGACCTCGTGCTGGTCGCGGGTGTCGACGTGGGTGCGGCGGGAGACCCGGCCGATCCGGTGGCTGCCCTGGTCGAAGCCGGAGCGCAGGTCGCGGTCGACTTCACCCGTCCGGACGCGGTGATGGGCAACCTGGAGGCGCTGGTCGCCGCCGGGCTGCACACGGTCGTCGGCACGACGGGGTTCGACGACGCACGACTGGCCACGGTCCGTGGCTGGCTCGCCACCGCGTCCCCGACCGTGGGGGTCCTCGTGGCTCCCAACTTCGCTCTGGGCGCGGTGCTCCTCATCCGGTTCGCCGCGATGGCGGCGCCGTTCTACGAGTCGGTCGAGGTCATCGAGCTGCACCACCCGGACAAGCTCGACGCCCCGTCGGGTACCGCTGGGCACACCGCGCGGGCGATCGCCTCGGCTCGTCGTGCGGCGGGGCTCGGTCCGGTCCCCGACGCCACCTCGACCGGTCTGCCCGGGGCCCGCGGCGCCGACGTCGGGGGCATCGCCGTCCACTCGGTTCGGCTGCGCGGACTCGTCGCGCACGAGGAGGTGCTGCTCGGCGGGCCCGGGGAGGTCCTCACGCTGCGGCACGACTCGCTGGACCGTACGTCGTTCCTTCCCGGGGTCCTGCTGGGGATCCGTGGCGTCGTGTCGCGACCAGGGCTCACGGTCGGGCTCGACTCCCTCCTCGACCTAGGCTGACGCCCGTGCCGACCGGCCGTGATCGCGACGCCGCCGGACGGGCGCGCCAGGCGCGTCCGCGCGACGGCCTCGGCCGCCCGCTCCCGTACGGCGCGGACGGGGTGGCGCCCGTCCCCGAGGTGGCCTTGCCGCCCGCCGAGACGCTCGACGCGGCTCGGCGGCTGGTCCACGAGGGGCGTCCGTTCTCGGCGCACGAGGTGCTCGAGGCGCGCTGGAAGTCCGGCCCGACCGCCGAGCGCGAGCTGTGGCAGGGCCTGGCCCAGCTCTGCGTCGCTCTGACGCATGCCGCGCGAGGGAACGCTCTTGGTGCCGAGCGGCTGCTCGAGCGCGGCCTCGGCCGCCTGGCCTCGTACGGGT
>DAIPJR010000292.1:0-2287 GCA_036770165.1 Actinomycetes bacterium
GGCCGGCGGCGGCGAGCCGGAGCCGGGCCTTGTCGTCCAGTCCGGGCGTGCCCACCCCGTTCTGGACCAGGACCCGTACCGGCCCGGCCTGAACCGTCGTCGGCACCGAGCCGGCGAAGTTGGCCTTCACCCAAGCCGTCATTGCCGTGCTGTCGACGACGACGGTCGGGATCGTGCCGCCGCTGTCCAGCGGGTGCGTCGGCACGTTGTCGAAGGTCAGCCGACCGCCGATGGCGTCGGCGCGCAGCAGCGTGAGGAAGCCGCCGAGCCGGGTGGGCGGCAGGGTGCTGGCGGACGTCTCACCCAGCGCGGAGACGAGGTTCGAGACGGTACGAGGGGCGCTGGGCAGCTTGGCGAGCAGCGCCTGCATGACCGTGCTGAGCCGGGCCAGCCGCTGCTGCTCGGGCGAGCCGACGTCGAGGTAGGTCGCATAGGCCGCGACCTGCCCGCCGCTGAGGTGCTGCGGTCCGGCCCGCATGAGCAGGATGCTGCCCCCAGCCGTCGGCTGCTGGATGTCCTCGTCGACGGTCACGTCCAGCCCGCCGACGGCGTCGACGAGGGCGACGAGCCCGGCCTGGGAGAGCCGCCAGCCGCCGTCGACGGTGACGCCGATGGCGTCCGAGAGCGCCGCTGGACCCGCACCCACGCCCGCTCCCTCGGCGGTCGAGGTCGCGGCGAAGACCACCGGACCCAGGCTCGGTGCGTCGACCAGGAGGGTGCTCGGGACGAGGCCGCCGAAACCGGTACCGGGTGCGGTCTGGGTGTGGGCGAGCAGCACCCCTTCGATGGTCTGGTTGCTCGAGTCGACGATCTGCAGCAGCAGGGTCTGCTGGACCCTGGACGACACGACGGCCGTCGCAGGCGGCTTGCTGGCACCGTGCGACCCGAGCAGGGCCCACGCCGCAGCGGCGACGACGAGCACGGCGACGACGACGGCTGCGATCAGCCGGACTCGGCGGGCTCGCTGGGCCCGCTCAGCACGTACCGCCCGGCGCGCGGTCGGAGGCAGCCCGCCCGGCAGCACGTCCCCCGCGACGTCGTCAGCTGGTGCAGCCTCGACGGGTGCCGCCTCGACGGGTGCAGTCTCGGCAGGGCCAGCGGCGTCGCCGGCGAGAAGTCCAGCGGCTTCGAGGTCCGGGTCCAGGAGGTCGGCGTCCACGTCCGCGTCCAGGTCCACGTCCAGGTCCACGTCCATGTCCACGTCCACGGGCGGTACGGTGTCGCCGCCCCGGCGATGCTTTCCCCCCATCAGTGCGACTCCTCGATCGCGGGCGCGCGAAGGTACAGCCCGCGCTTGGCGATGTACTGCACGACTCCATCCGGCACGAGATACCAGATCGGCTGATTTGCCCCGACTCTTTCGCGACAATCGCTGCTGGATATCGCGAGGGCCGGGATCTCGACCAGGCTGATCCGCCCGTCGGGGAGCCCAGGATCGGCGAGCAGGTGCCCCGGACGGGTGACGCCGACGAAGTGCGCCAGCCGGACCGCCTCCTTCGCCCGCTGCCACGACAGGATCTGCGCGAGCGCGTCGGCCCCGGTGATGAAGAACAGCTCGACGCCTTCGCCATGAGCCGCGTGGAGGTCGGTGAGCGTGTCCACCGTGTACGTCGGACCGTCGCGGTCGATGTCCGTGCGGCTGACGCTGAACCGCGGGTTCGAAGCGGTGGCGATGACGGTCATCAGGTAGCGGTCCTCGGCCGGGCTGACCTCGTGCTCCGACTTCTGCCAGGGCCGCCCGGTGGGGACGAAGACCACCTCGTCGAGGGCGAAGCGCTCGGCGACCTCGCTGGCAGCCACCAGGTGGCCGTGATGGATCGGGTCGAACGTCCCGCCCATCACCCCGACCCGCTTGCCGCCGACCATGGGACGAGGCTAACCGCCAGCATCATCGGTGCTCGCTCACCGCGCCGCGAGCCGGTCCTGCCCCGCGTAGACGGTCACGCGACCGTCCCTGGCGAACCCGGCGAGCGTCAGGCCGAAGCTGCGCGCCAGCGCCACGGCCAGGCTCGACGGCGCCGATACGGAGACCAGCGCCGGGATCCCCGCCGCGACGGCCTTCTGGCACAGCTCGTACGACGTGCGCCCGCTGACCACCAACACCGCCCGGGACAGCGGCAGGCGGCCACCGAGCAGCGCCCAGCCGACCACCTTGTCGACCGCGTTGTGCCGCCCGACGTCCTCGCGTACGACGAGGACGTCGCCCGACTGTGCGTCGAACAGCCCCGCGGCGTGCAGCCCGCCCGTACGGTCGAACACGCTCTGGCTGGCCCGGAGCCGATCAGGC
>DAIPJR010000103.1:0-7105 GCA_036770165.1 Actinomycetes bacterium
GCAACCACCTGATCCACGCCCTGCGTCGCAATGTGAACCTGAAGATCCTGCTGTTCAACAACCGGATCTACGGCCTGACGAAGGGGCAGTACTCCCCCACGTCCGAGGTCGGCAAGATCACCAAGTCGACGCCGATGGGTTCCATCGACTTCCCGTTCAACCCGGTGTCGGTGGCGCTCGGCGCCGAGGCGACCTTCGTCGCCCGCACGCTCGACTCCGACCGCAAGCACCTCACCGACGTGCTGCGCGCTGCGGCTGCCCACGAGGGCACGGCGCTGGTGGAGATCTACCAGAACTGCAACATCTTCAACGACGGCGCGTTCGAACCGCTCAAGGACCCGGCCACGCGCGACACCGTGACGATCCGCCTCCAGCACGGCCAGCCGATCCGGTTCGGACCCGACGGCGAGCGCGGGGTCGTCCGCATGCCCGACGCGACCCTCGCCGTGGTCGACGTCGCGTCGGTGGGCGAGGATGCCCTGCTGATCCACGACGCGCACGCGGAGGACCCGGCGCTGGCCTTCGCACTCTCCCGGCTGTCCCACCCGGACACCTTGGCCGACACCCCGATCGGCATCTTCCGCGACGTCGCGCGGCCTTCGTACGACCGGCTCATGGGCGACCAGATCGACCAGGCCATCGCCGCCAAGGGACGCGGTGACCTCGCCCAGCTGATCGCCGGCGCCGACACCTGGACCATCGCTTGACCGGTGCGGCGCCCGCCGCGCCGCTGGTCCGTCGGGCGGACGGCCTGGAGATCTCGCTCGACGCGGCTCGGCTCGACGTCGACCGGGTCTTCCACTGGCTCTCCGACGACTCGTACTGGGCGGCCGGGCGCACCCGTGACGTCGTCGAGCGGTCGATCGCCGGATCGCTCGTCGCCGGGGTCTTTGCGGGGCCCTCCGCGGACGACGAGCTCGTGGCGTTCGCCCGCGTGGTCACCGACGACGCCACCTTCGCCTGGATCTGCGACGTCTACGTGTCCCCTGACTGGCGCGGTCGCGGCATCGGCAGCTGGCTGACCGAGGTGCTGGTGGCCGAGCTCGTCGAGCGGCGGGGGATCCTGCGACTGCTGCTGGCCACCCGCGACGCGCACGCCGTCTACGCCAAGGCCGGCTTCGAGCCGCTCGTCGGCGTCTGGCGGTGGATGGAGATCGACCGCAGGCCCGGCAAGGACGCCATCCTGGCCGCCGACCCGAGCCTTGCCGACCCGACTCTCGCGCCGTGAACGAGGAGCGCCGCGGCATCCTGTTCGGGCTCTCCGCCTACGTGATGTGGGGCCTGTTCCCGCTGTACTTCCCCCTCCTCGAGCCGGCGTCGGCGCTGGAGATCCTCGCCCACCGGGTGGTGTGGACCCTCCTGTTCCTCCTCGGCCTGCTCGGGCTGCGCCGGCGGTGGGCCTGGGTGCGCCAGGTCGCCAGAGACCGGCGACGGCTGCTGATCCTCAGCGTCGCGTCGGTGGTGATCGCCGTCAACTGGGGCGTGTACATCTGGGCGGTCAACCACGGGCACGTCGTCGAGGCCGCACTCGGCTACTACATCAACCCGCTGGTGACGGTGCTCCTCGGCGTCGTCCTGCTCCGCGAGCGGCTGCGCGCCGGGCAGTGGCTCGCCGTCGGACTCGCCACGCTCGCCGTCGTCGTGCTCACGGTCGACCTCGGCCGGCCGCCGTGGATCGCCCTGGTGCTCGCGTTCTCCTTCGCGACGTACGGGCTGATGAAGAACCGGGTGCGCATGCCGGCCCTGGAGAGCCTGAGCGTCGAGACGGCCCTGCTCCTCGTACCCGCCGTCGCCGTCCTCGCCGTCCTCGAGTCGCGCGGCACGGCGACGTTCGGCCACACGGCGCTGGGGACCAACCTGCTGCTGGTCGGCGTCGGCATCCTGACCGCCGTACCGCTGCTGCTGTTCGGGGCCGCCGCAAGCCGGGTGCCCCTGTCGACCATGGGGCTGATGCAGTACATCACCCCGACCCTGCAGTTCCTGATCGGGCTGCTCGTGGTGCACGAGCACATGTCCGACGGCCGCTGGGCCGGCTTCGGGATCGTCTGGCTGGCCCTGCTCGTGTTCAGCGTCGACTCGTTGCGGGCCGCACGTGCGAGGGCCACCGATCGCGAGGCGGACCACCCCGCTCCCCTCCCCGCACGATAGGGGGAGGGTCAGCCGGAGCGGTCGATGACGGCGTCGCAGAGGCTGACCAGTGCGAACTTGGCCGGGATGTCCGGCAGGGGCGTCAGCACCGAGCGGGCGTCGTCGGCCCAGCGCCGGAGGTCGGCGTGCGCGGCCTCGATGGCCGGGTGGGCGCGCAGGAGCCGCAGCGCCTCGGCGTGCTCGGCGTCGTCGGGCAGCGGTCGTCCGAGCAGCTCGCGCAGCCGGGTGTCGGCGGGGTCGGTCGAGCGCAGCGCGTGGAACCCCGGCAGCGTCGGCACGCCCTCGCGGAGGTCCGTACCCGGCGTCTTGCCCGAGTCGCTGCTCTCGCTCTCGACGTCGAGCAGGTCGTCGGCGAGCTGGAACGCGACGCCGATCCGGCCGCCGAACCGAGTCAGCACATCGACCGTCGCGTCGTCAGCCCCCGCGAGCAGCGCCCCGAAGCGGCCGGACGTGGCGATCAGCGAGCCGGTCTTGTCAGCCACGACGGACAGGTAGTGGTCGAGCGGGTCCTCGTGCTCCCCCGGGCCGACCGTCTCGCGGATCTGCCCGGTGACCAGGCGCTCGAACGTACGGGCCTGGATGCGTACGGCCTGCGGGCCGAGGTCGGCGAGGAGGTCGGACGCCCGGGCGAACAGGAAGTCGCCGGTCAAGATGGCGACCGTGTTGTCCCAGCGGGCGTTGGCCGATGCGGCCCCCCTACGCAGGGGCGCCTCGTCCATCACGTCGTCGTGGTAGAGCGTCGCGAGGTGGGTGAGCTCGACGACCACCGCGGCCGGGATGACGCCGGGCGCATCCCGGTCGCCGAACTCGGCGGCGAGGAGCACCAGCATCGGCCGGAACCGCTTGCCACCAGCCTCGACGAGGTGCCGCGCGACCTCGGAGACGAACGCGTCCTCGCTCTTCACGGTGTCGTGCAGCAGCTGCTCGACGGCGGCCAGGCCCGTGGCGAGCCGACCCTCCAGCGCGGAGTCACCGACGCTGAGACCGAGCGGTCCGGCGGAGCTCATCGGCCGGCTACCTCAGGAAGACCGACGCGTGGCCGGCAAGGTCGAGGAGCGGCTGCGGCACGATGCCGAGCAGCACCGTCACCACGACACCGAGGGAGACCGCCGCGGTCGTGAAGACGCTGGGCACGGCCACGGTGGGACCGTCGGCGGCCGGCTCGGAGAAGAACATCAGCACGATCACGCGTACGTAGAAGAACGCCGCCACGGCGCTGGCCAGCACGCCGACCACGACGAGCGGTGTCGCGCCTCCGCCCGCCGCAGCGGAGAAGACAGCGAACTTCCCGGTGAACCCGCTGGTGAGCGGGATGCCGGCGAGGGCCAGCAGGAACAGGGCGAACACCGACGCCACGAGGGGCGAGCGCTTGCCCAGACCGGCCCACTGCGACAGGTGCGTGGCCTCGCCGGCCGAGTCGCGTACGAGGGTCACGACGGCGAACGCACCGATCGTCGTGAAGCCGTAGGTGACCAGGTAGAACAGCGAGGCGGACAGACCCTGGCTGTCGATGGCGAGCACGCCGACCAGGATGAAGCCGGCGTGGGCGATCGAGGAGTAGGCCAGCAGGCGCTTGACATCGGTCTGCGTGATCGCGAGCACCGAGCCGACCACCATGGTCAGGATGGCCACCGCCCACATCATCGGCCGCCAGTCCCACCGGACGCCCCCGAGCCCGACGTAGAACACCCGCATCAGCGCACCGAACGCGGCGACCTTCGTGCAGGCCGCCATGAACCCGGTCACCGGGGTGGGCGCGCCCTGGTAGACGTCAGGCGTCCAGGAGTGGAACGGTGCCGCGCCGATCTTGAACAGCAGCCCGACCGAGACCAGCGCGATCCCGATGAGCAGCAGCGGTTCCTGGCCGATGGTCGAACCCGTCGCCGTCGAGATCGCGCTGAGCGACAGCGAGCCCGAGTAGCCGTACAGGAAGGCCACGCCGAACAGGAAGAACGCCGACGAGAACGCACCGAGCAGGAAGTACTTCAGCGCCGCCTCCTGCGAGATCAGCCGCCGGCGCCGGGCGAGCCCGGACATCAGGTAGAGCGGGAGCGAGAGCACCTCGAGGGCGATGAACATGGTGAGCAGGTCGTTGGCGGCGGGGAACAGCAGCATGCCGCCCACCGCGAACATCGCAAGCGGGAAGACCTCGGTCTGCCGCCAGCCGGCCGCAGTCGCCGCGCGCTCCTCGGCGCTCCCCGGCTGGGCCGACGCCATCGGCGCGAACGCGTCGCCCGCCGGGTCGATCCGGTTCTCGGCCATCATCAGCACGCCGCCGATGGCCAGCACGAGGATCGTCCCCTGCAGGAACAGCGTCGGTCCGTCGATGGAGACGGCACCCTGGATCTTGAGCCCCTTGTGCCCGTTGGCGGCGAACGCGATCACCGCCACAAGGGCCGCGAGCAGGCCGCCGAGCGCGATCGTCACCTGCAGCTGCGGCCGGGGTGACCGCCGGGCGAACGCCTCGACGAGGACACCGAGCGTCGCCGCGCCGAACACGACGAGCATCGGCGACAGCGCGCCGTACTCGAAGTGCGGCGCGCTGATCGGCGCCAGCTCGAACGGCATCACTTCGCGGTCCCCTTCAACGCGGTGGCCGGCCCACCGAGGCCCTGGTTGATCGTCGGGACCGGATCGGTCCGCCCGACCTGGTGCAGGGTACGGCTGACGGCCGGGTTGATCACGTCCAGCAGCGGCTTCGGGAAGAAGCCGATGCCGATGATGAGGGCGACGAGCGGCGCGATCGCGAGCATCTCGCGGCCACCGAGGTCGCGGAAGCCCTTGACCTTCTCGGTCGCAGGACCAGTCGCCACCCGCTGGTACCAGAGCAGGACGTAGATCGCCGCCAGCACGATGCCGAGGGTCGCGAGGACGGCGTAGACCGGGTAGCGGGTGTACGTGCCGACGAGCACGAGGAACTCGCTGACGAAGCTGGACAGGCCCGGCAGCGCGAGGCTCGCGAGGCCCATGACCAGGAACGAGCCGGCCAGCAGCGGCGCGACCCGTTGGACGCCGCCGTAGTCGGCGATCAGCCGCGAGCCCCGTCTGCTGACGAGGAACCCGCCGACGATGAACAGCCCGGCGGTCGAGAACCCGTGGTTGACCATGTAGAGCGTCGACCCCGACTGCCCCTGCGACGTCATCGCGAAGATGCCGAGGGTGATGAACCCGAAGTGCGACAGCGACGTGTACGCGACCAGCCGCATCATGTCGGTCTGCCCGATCGCGACCAGGGCGCCGTAGAGGATCCCGATCACGGCGAGCACGAGGATCAGCGGGGTGAAGTACTTGGAGGCGTTGGGGAAGAGCGGCAGGCAGAGCCGGATCATCCCGAACGTGCCGACCTTGTCGAGAACGCCGACGAGGAGCACGGCGGTGCCCGGCGTCGACTCGGCCGCCGCGTCGGGCAGCCAGGTGTGGAACGGCCACAGCGGAGCCTTGATGGCGAACGCGGCGAAGAAGCCGAGGAACAGCCACTTCTCGGTCGTCGCGTTGATGTGCAGCCCGACCAGCTTGGTGTAGTCGAAGGTGCCGGTGCCGAGCTGGTGCGACGAGACGACGTACAGCGCGATCAGCGCCGCCAGCATCAGCAGGCCGCCGAACAGGCTGTACAGGAGGAACTTCACCGCGGCGTACGAGCGCTGGGCACCGCCGAAGCTGCCGATCAGGAAGTAGACCGGGATCAGCATCGCCTCGAAGAACACGTAGAACAAGAAGACGTCGGTGGCGGCGAAGACCCCGATGATCATCGTCTCGAGCACGAGGATGAGGGCGAAGAAGTTCTTGGTCGGCGCCGAGGACTCGTCGGCCTCGTGCCACCCGGCGAGGATGACGATCGGTACCAGGATCGTCGCCATGGCGATGAGGACCAGCGCGATGCCGTCGACGCCCACCGAGTAGGTGACGCCGAAGCTGGAGATCCAGGGGTGATGCTCCGCGAACTGGAACTGCGGGCCACCGGACTTGAAGCGGGTCGCCATCACGAGCGTCACCGCGAACACCGCGAGCGAGGTGCCGAGCGCGATCTGCTTGGCCAGCAGGTCGCGGCCCTTGGGCAGGGCCGCGAGCACGACGGCGCCGAGCAGCGGCAGCACGCCGAGAGTGGTCAGCCACGGGAACCCGTTCACGTCAGATCCTCACCAAGACGACGGCGACGACGAGGACGGCCGCTCCAGCGAACATGGACAGGGCGTACGAGCGGGCGAACCCGGTCTGGACCCGGCGCGAGCGACCGGAGAGCCCGCCGACGAGGGCGGCGAACCCGCTGACCGCACCGTCGACCACCCGGTTGTCGAAGAACACGAGGAACCGGGTGAGGTACTGCCCGGGTCGCATGAACACCGCCTCGTTGAAGGCGTCCCCGTACAGGTCCCGCCGAGCCGCCGCCGTGAGCGGGCTGACCGCCGCAGGGGCCACCGAGGCCACCGGCCGCGTGCCGTACTGCCAGTAGGCCATGCCCACCCCGGCCGCCACGACGACCAGCGTGATGACCGTCAGCGTGAGCGGCGCGATCAGGTGGGAGACCACCGGCTCGGGGCCGAAGACCGGCTCGAGGAAGTGCACGAAGCGGCTGCCGATGACGAGGAACCCACCGCCCAGCAGCGAGAGCACCGCGAGCGCCGCCACCGGGTAGGTCATGATCTTGGGCGACTCGTGCGGGTGGGCGCCGTCCACCCAGCGCTTGTCACCGAAGAAGGTCCAGACCACCATGCGGGTCATGTAGAAGGCGGTGATGCCGGCGCCGACGAGGGCCGCGATGCCGAAGATCCAGCCCTGGGCGCCGCCCTTGTCGAACGCTGCCTCGATGATCTTGTCCTTGGTGAAGAAGCCGGCGAACGGCGGGACACCGATGATCGCGAGGTATCCGGCCAGGAAGCTGACGAACGTGAGCGGCATCGCCTTGCGCAGCGCGCCGTAGCGGCGCATGTCTACCTCACCGTTCATGCCGTGCATGACC
>DAIPJR010000104.1:0-7080 GCA_036770165.1 Actinomycetes bacterium
TGGGGCCGCGAGCGGGCTGCCGACCCCGACGTCGTGCCAACCGGCCGCGTACGACGCCCAGAGCGAGCCGGCCCCCGGGCCCGAGGGCAGGAGCGCGCCGCCCTGCAGCAGCCCCGATCCGTACACGAGGGCGCGGGACGCGGCGAGCGAGGCGAGCACCAGCCCGATCCCCAGCTGGACTCCCGGGCGCTCGAGCAGGCCGCGGACCCGGCCGGGCCCGACCGTCATCTCGTCGGCGTCCTCGCTGGTCGGCCCCGAGTCGAGCGCGCTGCCGCTGTTGGCCGTGAGGTCGGTACGCCCGGACACCAGCCCGGCAACCGACTCCAGCCCGTGCCGCAGCCCCGACATCGGCGGCGCCAGCAGGTGCCGTACCGCCCGAGCGGGAACGGTACGGGTCCGGGCGCGTGCGGCCCGGGCCCTGAGCAGCGGCAGCGGTACGAACAGGACCGACGCGGAGCCGACGAGCTCGTCGACGGCCTCGCGCGGGGCCTTGCCGATCAGCAGCCCGAGGCCCCGGAGCACCGACCCGACCAGCAGCCGGAACCACTGCCAGGGCAACGAGTAGAGCGGTGCGTTCGCGAGGATGACGTGGAGCGCGGCCCGGCGGTCGGCGCGGTGCACGTGCCCGTGCACGGCGTCGGCGGACCGGAGCCCGTGCGCGCTGGCCTCGGCGTGGTGGACGACCGCCTCCGGGACCACGACGACCCGGTGCCCGGCGAGGTTGGCCCTCCAGCCGAGGTCGAGGTCGTCGCGGAACAGCGTGATCCGCTCGTCGAACCCGCCCAGCGCGTCCCACACGTCGCGACGGACCAGCAGGCCAGCCGACCCCACCGCGAGGACGTCGCTGCGTCCGTCGTGCTGCCCCTGGTCGAGCTCGTGCCGCTCGAGCCCGGTCTCGCGGCGACCGCCCCCGCCGACGGTGAGCCCGACCTCGACGAGCTGGGACGGGTCCGCCCAGCCGCGCCCCTTCGGTCCCGCGACGGCGATCGACGGGCTCGCGTCGACGGCCGCGAGCAGCTGCCGGAGCGACTCGGGGTCGGGCGCTGAGTCGTCGTGCAGCAGCCACAGCCACTCGACCACCGGCCCGTCGATGCCTGGCTCGGCCGGGACCCCCGGGGCGTTCTTCCCGGCGTCGACCGCGTGATGGACCGCCGCGCCGAAACCGGTGTCCCGCGGCATCGTCAGGACGGCTGAGGCGCCGAGGGCCTTGGCCAGCAACAAGGACGTCGCATCGGTGGAGCCGGTGTCCACGGCTACGACGAGCTGCGGCTGGCGGGTCAACCGACGAAGCGCCGTCAACGTCTTGGGCAGCCAGCGGGCCCCGTTGTGGGCCACGAGGACGGCGGTGACCAGGTGCCGCGCGAACGTACGGGTGTCCGGCTCGGCCGGACCGGTGTAGTCGTCGATGCCGGCGAAGAAGTCACCGGTGGCGGTGCCCGCGCCGTCGGTCGGCTCGTCGTCGGCATCGGTCCCGTGAGTGGACATACCTGACCCCTCGCTGGGGTCTTCTGTCCAGGGCGTCGGCATACGAGTGGGTTCAACGAGAGGGGCGAAGCGATGGTCGGCTGGCCCGACCGCTGCACCAACCCTAAGGGACCCGAGCCGACGAGACGGTCAGACCGCTTGCTTCTTCAGCCGTCTGCGCTCGCGCTCGGACAGCCCGCCCCAGATGCCGAAGCGCTCGTCGTGCGCCAACGCGTACTCCAGGCAGTCGCCCTTGACGTCGCACCCGGTGCAGACCTTCTTGGCCTCGCGGGTGGACCCGCCCTTCTCGGGGAAGAAGGACTCCGGGTCCGTCTGGGCGCACAGCGCACGTTCCTGCCAGGACATCTCGTCCTCGCCGCCGTGCAGCGGAAACACCACGCTCATTCGCGTGCCCTCCTCGACCCTGGTCCCGGTCGGGTCAGATGCTGCCTGGACGCTGGCCGGGAACGACATGCGTGGAATTACACGCGCGTCGCTCCACCAAAGTCAAGCGGCAGGGTGCTACTTGTCACTCTCGTCCCAGGGTCGCCGTACGTCGTCGTGCGCTCGCGCGGGTTCCGACCGATGCCTCGAACGACCGCTTCGAGCTCGGCGGCGGTCTTCTGGGAGCCGTGCTGGGAGCCGGCCATGCGGCTGATGGTCTCCTCCATGAGGGTCCCGCCGAGGTCGTCGCACCCGCCGTTCAGCATGAGCTGGGTGCCTTCCGTACCGAGCTTGACCCACGAGGTCTGGACGTGGTCGATACGGCCGTGCAGCAGCAGCCGGGCCATCGCGTGCACGGCGCGGTTCTCCTGCACGGTCGGTCCCGGGCGGGCCACGCCGGCCAGGTAGACCGGGGCGTTGGTGTGCACGAACGGCAGCGGGACGAACTCGGTGAAACCACCGGTGTCGTCCTGGATCGCGGCGAGCTGTCGCAGGTGGCCGAGCCAGTGCCGCGGGTGGTCGACGTGCCCGTACATCATCGTGGAGCTGGACCGGATCCCGAGGCGGTGCGCGGTGGTCACGACCTCGACCCACGCCGACGTCGGCAGCTTGCCCTTGGTGAGCACCCAGCGCACCTCGTCGTCGAGGATCTCCGCTGCAGTGCCGGGGATGGTGTCGACGCCGGCGGCCTTGGCCTCGTACAGGAAGTCCTGGATCGACAGCCCCGTACGGGCCACGCCGTTCATGACCTCCATCGGGCTGAAGGCGTGCAGGTGGATGCCGGGGGCCGCCTGCTTCACCGCCCGGGCCAGGTCGAAGTAGGCCGTGCCCGGAAGGTCGGGATCGATGCCGCCCTGCATGCAGATCTCGGTGGCGCCCAGGTCCCACGCCTCGACGACGCGCTGGCGGATCTCGTCCAGGGAGAGGGAGTAGGCGTCGGCGTCGGTCCGGCGTTGCGAGAAGGCGCAGAACCGGCAGCCCACGTAGCAGACGTTAGTGAAGTTGATGTTCCGGTTGACCACGTAGGTCACGTCGTCGCCGACCGTGTCGCGGCGCACGTCGTCGGCCAGCGCGCAGACCTCGTCCAGGTCGGCGCCGTCGGCGCCGAACAGCGCCAGCGCGAGCGACTCGTGCGTGGTGTCGAGCAGCGCGGCCGGCCGGTCGCGGGCGATCCTTAGCCCCGCCGCGACGTCCCCGCGGCCACCCAAGCCTGACGATCCGTTTGATCTAGCACCGACAACTGTCAGATCGGGGGCGGCGGCGGCCCGGGCGTCGTCGCCGACCGCGTCCCAGTCGCCGTAGACGGCGTCGAAGTCGGTCCTCCGGTCGCCCGAGCGGCCGACCGTGTCGACCTCGACGTGCAGCTCCGTACGGCCGGACGAGCTCGTCCCCCACGACGGGTCGGGCTCCTGCCACGGCCGGCCCTGCGCGCGGGCGCCGGCGAGCGCGAGCCCGGACCGCGGGTCGGCCAGCGCCGCCACGTGGCCGATGACCCGTGGGTCGATCCACGGCTCCCCCGCGCGCACGTAGTGCGGGTGCACCGTCAGCCGCGGCACCAGCTCGAAGCCTTCCGCAGCACTGGCCGCAGCCAGCGCGGACACGGCCGGCCAGGGCCGCTCCGGGTTCACGTGGTCAGCGGTCACCGGCGAGACCCCGCCCCAGTCGTCGACCCCGGCCCGCAGCAGGCGGCCCAGCTCCTCGGGCTCGGACAGGTTCGGTGGCACCTGCACCCGCATCGACGGACCCAGCACCACCCGCGCCACCGCGACCGCCGCCAGGTAGTCCTCAGCTGCAAGGTCAGGCGTGGCCCGCATCGCGGTGTCGTCCTTGGCCCGGAAGTTCTGGACGATCACCTCCTGCACGTGCCCGTACCTGCGGGCCGTCGCCCGGATCGCGAACAGTGACTCAGCCCGCTCGGTCAGCGTCTCGCCGATGCCCAGCAGCACGCCGGTGGTGAACGGCACGGACAGCCGGCCGGCATCCTCCAGGACCCGCAGCCGGACCGCCGGGTCCTTGTCCGGCGACCCGAAGTGCGCGCCACCGGGCTCGGCGAACAGCCGCGTCGACGTCGTCTCCAGCATCATCCCCATCGACGGCGCCACCGCCTTCAACCGCGCCATCTCCGCCCACGACATCACCCCCGGGTTCAGGTGCGGGAGAAGGCCCGTCTCCTCCAGGACCAGGACCGCCATCGCCCGCACGTATGCCAGCGTGTCGTCATAACCCCTTGCTGCCAGCCATTCCTTGGCCACCGGCCAGCGGTCCTCCGGTCGGTCGCCAAGGGTGAACAACGCCTCCAGGCAACCCGCTGCAGCACCCGTCCGAGCGACGTCCAGCACCTCGTCCGGCGACAGGTACGGCTCCAGCCCCTCGACGGCCAGCCGCCCGGGCACCGTCACGAACGTGCAGTAGTGGCAACGGTCGCGGCACAACCGGGTCAGCGGCACGAACACCTTCGGGCTGTACGTGACGACACCGGGCCGACCCGCGGCCGCCAGCCCCTGGTCGCGCACCCGCGACGCGACCGCGAGCAGGTCCTCCAACGCCTCGCCACGGGCCGCCAGCAGCACCGCCGCCTCCGCGACGTCCAGGGACTTCCCGTCGCGGGCCCGCGCCAACGCCCGCCGCATCGAGCTCGCCACCATGTCCGAAGCGTACGTTCGGCGTCAGCGCGTCCCGAGGGCGGCGCCCCGCCAGGTCAGCGTGACCATGCGCCGCAGCTCGACGGGCGGTTCGTCGCCGAGCTGCACGGCGACCTCCGGCTCGCGTTCCTCGGGCAGGCAGAGCCGGCGGGTCACCAGCGCCACTCGCTCCTGCGCCGTCATCGGGTCATGATCGAGACGGACCCAGCGGTCCACCGAGAGGGCTCGCACGTCGAGCTCGTGCAGCACGGCCACGAGGTCGTCGGCCGTGGGCTCGTGCGGCCGCTCGAGGCCGTGGAACTTCAGCCACAACGGGTTCAGCCAGGTCAGCGGGTGCTCGGGCGGGATCTCCACCACCACCCGGTGGCGAGCGGCGCCGGTCAGGGCCGCGAGGAACGGGCCGATGTCCCCGACGTTGTACGCGACGTGGTGGCACACCACGACATCGTGGACGCCTGCATCTTCGGCGACCTCGGGCCAGGAGCCGAGGACGGTACGGACGGCCACCGGCGGGCCGTCGGAACGGGCTGCAAGCGCGTCGGCCCGCTCGGAGAACGCCGCGAGCATGTCGGCGCTGGTGTCGACCGCGGTGACCGCGCCGGCCCACGGCAGCAGCGGGAGGCTGGCGGCCCCAGCCCCAGCCCCCACGTCGAGCACGGACCCGGGAGCGCCGCCCGCGGACTCGGCCTCCTCGAGGCCCTCCACCGCCCGCTCGAACGAGGCTCCCGAAGGGGCACCGATCTCGAGGTCGGCCCGTGCGGCGAACCGGCTCACCGGGTGGCCCCAGGGGCTCCGCCCGGCGCGCTCGACGAGCTCGTCGGGCACCGCCCAGGACGCGAGGGCATCACGCCATCGGCTGGCCGCCCTCCCGGTCACGCTCTCGAGCGTAGCGGCCCGGTGCATCCGAACCCGGCAGGTCGCTGCGAGGATGAGCGCGTGCTCATCACAGCCCTCGCCGGCGGCATCGGCGGCGCCCGTTTCCTTCGCGGCCTGAAGGCCGAGCTGGCCGCCCGCGGCGGCGACCACGCGATCACGGTCATCGGCAACACTGCCGACGACATCACGCTGTTCGGGCTGCGCGTGTGCCCAGACCTCGACACCGTGATGTACACCCTAGGCGGCGGCATCCACGAGGACCAGGGCTGGGGTCGTGCCGACGAGACGTTCACCGTCAAGGAGGAGCTCGGGGCGTACGGGGTGGAGCCGCAGTGGTTCGGCCTCGGCGACCGGGACTTCGCCACGCACATCGTGCGGTCGCAGATGCTCGCCGCCGGCTACCCGCTCAGCCAGGTCACCGAGGCGCTGTGCGAGCGGTGGCAGCCCGGCGTACGCCTCATCCCCATGACCGACGACCAGGTCGAGACGCACGTCGTCGTCGACGACGAGCAGGGGCGGCGGGCCGTCCACTTCCAGGAGTGGTGGGTGCGGCTGCACGCCTCGACCCCCGCCCTGTCGATCGTGCCCGTCGGCGCCGACGACGCGAAGCCGGCCCCTGGCGTCCTGGCGGCCGTCGCGGCGGCCGACGTGCTCCTGCTGCCGCCGTCCAACCCGGTCGTCTCGATCGGCACCATCCTCGCCGTACCGGGCATCCGTGAAGCCCTCGTGGCCTCGCCGGCGCCACTGGTGGGGGTATCGCCGATCATCGGCGGCGCACCCGTACGCGGCATGGCCGACGCGTGCCTCGCCACGCTCGGCATCGAGACCTCGGCCGGAGCCGTCGCCGCGTTGTACGCGGGCTTGATCGACGGCTGGCTGGTCGACGATGCCGACGCAGGTACGGAGGTCGACGGCGTCGTGGTGCGCGCCCTGCCGCTGCTCATGTCCGACGAGGCCACGACGCGCGCCATCGCGGCAGCAGCGCTCGACCTCGCGGCGGAGCTCGGGCCGCGCCGGTGACCGTTCCGGCCGGGTTCGAGGTTCGGCCCGTGCTCGGGCTGCCGGAGGTGGCCGAGGGCCACGATCTCGCGGCGCTGATCGTCGCGGCCGTACCCGACCTGGCCGACGGCGACGTCCTCGTCGTCACCAGCAAGGTCGTGAGCAAGGCCGAGGGCCGTACCGTCCAGGCCGCGGACCGGGAGGCCGCCATCGACGCGGAATCCGTGCGCCTGCTGGCCCGAAGGGGCTCGACGCGCATCGTGGAGACGAGGCACGGCCTCGTGATGGCCGCTGCCGGTGTCGACGCCAGCAACACCCGCGCAGGCACGATCGTGCTGCTCCCGCTCGACCCCGACGCCAGCGCCGTGCGGATCCGTACCGCCGTGCTGCGCCTGGCTGGCGTCGATGTCGGCGTCGTCGTGAGCGACACGTTCGGCCGGCCGTGGCGGCTGGGCCTCACCGACGTCGCCATCGGCGTCGCCGGCCTGCAACCGCTGGACGACCACCGCGGCCGGGTCGACGGCTACGGCAACACCCTGGAGCAGACGGTGGTCGCCGTGGCCGACGAGATCGCGGCGGCCGCAGACCTCGCCAAGGGCAAGCTCTCCGGCGTCCCGGTGGCGGTCGTCCGCGGCCTCGCGCACCTCGTCGGCCC
>DAIPJR010000293.1:0-2271 GCA_036770165.1 Actinomycetes bacterium
GTCCTCGCCTCGATGTCCGTGGCGCCATCGACCTGTCCTCGCTCGGTCGAGCTCCTGCCACCCCGCCCGGGGGAGCGGCCGCGATGATCGGCCCGCCGGCCGGCACCGCCGTCGTCGTGGACGTCGCAGAGGCGACCTTCCCCTCCTTGGTCGAGCGCAGCGCGACCGTGCCCGTCGTCGTGATGCTCTGGGCCGAAGGCTGGCCGCAGTGCGATGAGCTCGCGCCCGTGCTGGTGACGATGGTGAAGGAGGACGCGGGCCGCTGGTTGCTCGCGCGCATCGACGCGCAGGCGAACCCGAGCATCGCGGCGGCGTTCCAGGTGCAGACGTTCCCGAGCGTAATCGCCCTGGTCAAGGGACAGCCGGTCCCGCTGTTCCAGGGCGCGCACCCAGAAGCGCAGATCCGTCCGGTGATCGACCAGGTGCTCGAGCTCGCCGCGTCGAACGGGGTGACCGGCAGGATCGGTGTGGCCGACGCGGACGACGCCGGCTCGGCCGACGCCGATGCGCCCGGCGAGCTGGCGGAACCACCGCTGCCGCCGCTGCACGAGGCGGCCTTCGACGCGCTCGAGCGCGACGACCTCGACGGTGCCGCGGTCGCGTACGCCCAAGCGCTCCGGGAGGACCCGCGGGATGAGATGGCGGCGGCCGGGCTCGCGCAGGTCTCGCTGCTCCAGCGCCTGCACGGAGTCGATCCGGTCGCGGCGCGAGCGGCGGCGGCGGACGGGCCGCGAGACGTCACCGCTCAGCTCGTGGTGGCGGACCTCGACGTCGCGGGGGGCAGGGTGGAGGACGCGTTCGGGCGGTTGGTCGACCTCGTCCGGGTCACGGCCCGCGATGAGCGGGAGCCGGTCCGGCTGCGGATGATCGAGCTCTTCCGGGTGGTCGGGGACACCGACCCGCGGGTGATGGCGGCGCGCCGGGCACTCGCCAGCGCCCTGTACTAGCGGCCCGGGCGCTTCCGGCAGCCAGGTCGGAGCGTCAGCCCCGCGCCGGCACCAAGAGCACCGCACCGAGCGGTGGCAGGCGCACGACGGCGGAGTGCGCGCGCCCGTGCCACGGGACGGCTTCTGCCGTCACTCGACCAAGGTTGCCGACGCCCGAGCCGTGATAGATCTCCGCGTCCGTGTTGAGCAGCTCGAGCCAGTCGCCACCTGACGGCAGGCCCACGCGATAGTCCTCGTGCGGCAGCCCCGCGAAGTTCAACAGGACCGCGACGTCGTCCTCGAGCGCGTCGCGACGCAGGTAGGCGAGCACGTTGTTGTCGGCGTCGTTCGACTCGATCCATTCGAACCCCGCCGGGTCGCTGTCGAGCGCCCACAGGGCGCGGTGCTCGCGGTAGACCCGGTTGAGGTCGCGCACCAGGGTGGTCACGCCGGAGTGGATCGGGTACTGCATCAAGTGCCACTCGAGCCCCAGGGACTCCGACCACTCGCTGGTCTGGCCGAACTCGCCACCCATGAAGATCAGCTGCTTGCCCGGATGCGTCCACTGGTACGCGAAGAGTGCGCGCAAGCCCGCGGCTTGCTGCCAGTCGTCGCCGGGCATCTTGCGGATCAACGAGCTCTTGCCGTGCACCACCTCGTCGTGGCTGAGCGGGAGCACGTACTGCTCCGAGAACGCGTAGACGAGGGAGAAGGTGAGCTCGTTGTGGTGGTAGCGCCGGTGGATCGGTTTGAGCTCGACATACCGGAGCGTGTCGTTCATCCAACCCATGTTCCACTTCAGCCCGAACCCGAGGCCGCCGACGTCGGTCGGTGCGGTCACCCCGGGGAAGGCGGTCGACTCCTCGGCGATCATCACGATGCCGGGCGCGCGCCGGTAGGCGGTGGCGTTGGCCTCCTGAAGGAATGCGATCGCCTCGAGATTCTCGCGCCCACCCCGCGCATTGGGATGCCACTGACCGGCGGACCGCGAGTAGTCGAGGTAGAGCATCGAGGCCACCGCGTCGACCCGCAGGCCGTCGATGTGGAACTCCTCGAGCCAGTAGACGGCGTTCGCGACCAGGAAGTTCTTCACCTCGAGCCGGCCGAAGTTGAAGACGTAGGTGCCCCAGTCCGGCTGCTCGCCGCGGAGCGGGTCCGGGTGCTCGTACAGCGGGGTGCCGTCGAAGCGACCGAGCGCCCACTCGTCCTTGGGGAAGTGCGCGGGGACCCAGTCCAGGAGCACCCCGATGCCCGCTCGGTGCAGCGAGTCGACCAGGAACCGGAAGTCGTCCGGGCTGCCGAACCGCGAGGTCGGCGCGTAGTACGAGCTGACCTGGTAGCCCCA
>DAIPJR010000105.1:0-7053 GCA_036770165.1 Actinomycetes bacterium
GTTGCCGTCCGAGCGGTTGCTCTGACCGCCCTGGTTCTGGCCCTGCTGGTTCTGGTTGCCACCCTGCTGGTTGCCACCCTGCTGGCTGCCACCCTGCTGGTTCTGGCGATCACCTTGCTGGCCTCGCTCGCGCGGCGGGCGCTGGTCCCGGTTGCGGGGCGGACGGTCGCCCCCCTGCGACTGGCCCTGCGGCTGGCCCTGGGCGCTGCCACCGTTGTTCGCGCCTCGCGGCTCGGTGCCCGCCGGCTCGGTGCCCGCCGGCTCGTCGCCCGCCGGCTCAGAGGTCCGCGGCTCAGAGGTCCGCGAAGCCACGGGGTCGGCCGGGGCCTGCGCCTCGGCGCGACTCTTGACCTCTCGCTGAGGCTCAGCCTTGGTGCGGGAGCCGCTCGGCGCCGCGCCGCCGGTCTGGGCGGCGGTGATCGCGGCGATCAGCTCGCCCTTGCGGAGGCGCGTCGTACCCGGGATCCCGAGCGTGGAGGCGACCTGCTGGAGCTCGGCGAGCACCATGGTGGTCAGCCCGCCGGACTTGCGGCGCGCCTTGCCGTTGCCAGCATCGGCCGAGCTGGTGCCGGGGGTGGACGTTTCGGATGCGTCGGTCGACTGGGCCGCGGCTGATCGTGCGTCGACGACGTCTGTGCTTGTGTCGCTCACTAAGAGTGTCCTTGTCAGGAGCGGGATGTGAAGCAACCAGGCTCTTGGAGGCGGGCTCCGCGATTTCGAGAGCTACCCGACGTACGCCAGAGAACCGGCGGACGAACCAAAGGGGTAACAGTGGAGCACCGGCCCGATGGGCGTCTGGTGCATTGCCACCCTAACACCAATCCGGCCAGAACCCTTCCCACTTGCCGATCGCTGCGCCGATTGGGTCAGCCGTACGGGTCATAGCGGCAGCAGCCGGGCGCCTTCGCGGTCGAGGTCGAGGCGGTGGACCACCCAGCCCTTGGGAGCGGCAGCGACGACCTGGTCGGCCGTCGCCGTGTCGGCGAGCGACAGCACCGTCGGGCCCGCACCGGAGATGACCGTGGCGACCCCCTGCTCCCTCAGCCGGGCCACGAGGGCGGCAGACCGCGGCATCGCGGACGCCCGGTAGGGCTGGTGCAGGCAGTCGTCGGTCGCGGCCAGCAACAGGTCGGGGCGGCCGACCATGGCCGCGGTGAGCAGCGCGGCACGGCCGACCGAGCGCGCGGCGTCGGCGAACGGGACCTCGTCGGGCAGCAGGCGCCGGGCCTTGGACGTCGGCACCGCAGTCGTGGGCACGAAGATGACTGG
This sequence comes from Actinomycetes bacterium, assembly GCA_036770165.1. Taxonomy (GTDB): domain Bacteria; phylum Actinomycetota; class Actinomycetes; order Prado026; family Prado026; genus JANYIP01. Next base: position 1,270 of record DAIPJR010000105.1, read on the forward strand.
GACGATCGAAGGGGCAACCGCGAGGGACACCGCACGCACCCCTGACGCCTCGGACCATGCGATGACGTAACCACCCAGCAGGCAGGCGGCCACGTTGTCCGGATGCCCCTCGACGGTGGCGGCCAGCCGCAGCACCGCCGCGTCGTCGAGGCGCTCGTTGCCACCCACGACGAGCCCTCGGGCGGCGAGGACGCCGGACACGATCGCGCCGGCGCTCGAGCCGAGGCCGCGCCCGTGCGGGATCCGGTTTGCGCTGCGCAGTGCGAGCCCTCGCGGCTGCCCACCCAGCAGGGTGAACGCCGCGCGCATCGCCTTGACGATCAGGTTGCGCTCCCCCGTCGCCACCTTGTCGGCGCCCTCGCCAGCGACCTGGCAGTCGACACCCGACTCGGTCACCTGGACCACGACGTCGTCGTACATCCCGAGGGCGAGCGCGCACGCGTCGAAACCGGGGCCGAGGTTGGCGCTGGTGGCCGGTACCCGGACGAGTACCGGGGCAGCCCGGAAGGTAGCCCCCGCCATCAGCCGTCCAGGCCCAGCAGGGCCGCGGCGGCGGCGGGGTCGACCCCGACGGTGCGTGGGACCGGGGCGCCGTCGATGGCCCACTGCGGGTCCTTGAGGCCGTGCCCGGTGACCGTGCAGACGACCGTCTGGCCGGGGTCGAGGAGGCCCGCGTCGCGCGACTGCAGGAGGCCGGCCACCGACGCGGCCGACGCGGGCTCGACGAAGACGCCCTCCCTGGATGCGAGCAGCCGGTAGGCCTGCAGGATCTGGCGGTCCGTGACCGAGTGGATCAGGCCACCGGAGTCGTCGCGCGCCGCGATGGCGAAGTCCCAGGACGCCGGGTTGCCGATCCGTATGGCGGTGGCGATCGTGGACGGGTTCGGCACCGGGGCCCCGAGTACCAGCGGCGCCGCCCCGGCCGCCTGGAAGCCCCACATCCGCGGTCGCTTCGAGGCGGTTCCGTCGGCGGCGTACTCGGTGAAGCCCTTCCAGTACGCGGTGATGTTGCCTGCGTTGCCCACCGGGAGCACGTGCAGGTCGGGGGCGTCGCCGAGGGCGTCGACGATCTCGAACGCCGCGGTCTTCTGCCCCTCGATGCGTACCGGGTTGACGCTGTTGACCAGGGCCACCGGGTACTGGTCGGCGAGGTCGCGGGCGAGGGCGAGGCAGTCGTCGAAGTTGCCCTCGACCTGCAGGAACGTGGCCCCGTGCGCGAGCGCCTGCGACAGCTTGCCCATCGCGATCTTGCCCTGCGGGGCGAGGACGGCGCAGAGCATCCCTCCGCGCACCGCGTAGGCGGCGGCAGACGCGCTCGTGTTGCCGGTGGAGGCGCAGATGACCGCCTTGGCGCCGGCCTCGGCCGCCTTGGAGATCGCCAACGTCATGCCGCGGTCCTTGAACGACCCGGTCGGGTTGGCGCCCTCCACCTTGAGGTAGACGTCGCAACCGGTCGCCTCGGACAGGACGTTGGCCCGGACCAGCGGGGTGCCGCCCTCGCCGAGCGTGACCACGGGCGTGCTGGCGCTGACCGGCAACCGGTCGCGGTACTCCTCGATCACGCCGCGCCACGGGTGGGTGCGGCGGGCCGCACGCGCCTCGGCACGCGCCTCGGTACGCGACTCAGCACGCGCCTCGGGAGTCGCCTCGGGAGTCATGGTCATTCGCCCTCCACCCTCATCACCGACGCCACCGCTCGTACGACGTCGAGCGCGCGCAGGTCCTCGACGACACCGGCGAGCGCAGCCTCCGACGCCTTGTGCGTGACGACCAGCAGCGACGCCTCGTCGCCGCGGCCGTCCTGCCGGAGCGTCTCGATCGAGACGTCGTGGACCGCGAACGTCTGCGCCACCGCGGCGAGCACGCCGGCCTTGTCGGCGACGTCGAGGCCGATGTAGTAGCGGGTGAACGCCTCGCCGAGCGGGCGTACCTCGAGGTCGGCGTAGGCGCTCTCGCGCGGTCCCCGGCCGCCGGAGAGCCGGTTGCGGCCGACCGCGACGAGGTCGCCGAGCACCGCGGAGGCCGTCGGCGATCCGCCGGCGCCGCGGCCGTAGAACATCAGCTGACCGGCCGCTTCCGACTCGACGAACACCGCGTTGTAGGCCTCGCGGACGCCGGCCAGCGGGTGCGTCAGCGGGATCATCGCGGGGTGGACCCGTACGGACACGCCACGACCGTCGGCCGACCGTTCGCAGATCGCGAGCAGCTTGACGACGTGGCCCATCGCCTGGGCGGTGGCGATGTCGCCGGGGCTCACGTGGGTGATCCCCTCGCGGTAGACGTCAGCCAGCGTGACCCGGGTGTGGAACGCCAGCCCGGCAAGAATCGACGCCTTGGCCGCCGCGTCGTAGCCCTCGACGTCGGCGGTCGGGTCGGCCTCGGCGTAGCCGAGCGCCTGCGCCTCGGCGAGGGCGTCGGCGAAGCTCGCGCCGGTCTCGTCCATCTTGGTGAGGATGTAGTTGGTCGTGCCGTTGACGATGCCGAGCACCCGGTTGACCTTGTCGCCGGCGAGGCTCTCGCGCAGCGGCCGCAGCAGCGGGATGGCACCCGCGACCGAGGCCTCGTAGTACAGGTCCACCCCTGCTTCGTCGGCCGCCGAGTACAGCTCCGCACCGTGCTCCGCGAGCAGCGCCTTGTTGGCGGTCACCACGCTGGCTCCGCGCCGGATGGCCTGGACCAGCAGGCTGCGGGCCGGCTCGATGCCGCCCATCAGCTCGACGACGACGTCGACGTCGACTCGGGCGACGAGCCCGGTGAGGTCGTCGGTGAGCAGCTCGCGGGGGACGGCCACGCGGCGCTCGGCGGAGACGTCGCGGACGCCGATCGCGACCAGCTCGAGCGGAGCACCGATCCGGGCCGCCAGGTCGTCTGACTGAGACGCCAGAAGCCGGACCACCTCGCTCCCGACCACGCCGCACCCCAGCAGCGCCACTCGGAGCGGCTGCGCGCCCATGACGGACTCTCCTTCTCAGACCGGACTCGTACGTCCCGGCGGACAGGACGACCCTACCGTGCAGGTGATCAGCGACTCAGGCGTCGACGTCGAGGGCGAGCAGGTCGTCGACCGTCTCGCGGCGCAGGATCACCCGGCTGGCGCCCTCGGTGACCGCGACGACGGGCGGCCGGCCCACCGCGTTGTAGTTGGAGGCCATCGCCCGGCAGTAGGCACCCGTGGCGGCGACCGCTAGCAGGTCGCCGGGGGCGAGGTCACCGGGCAACCAGGCGTCCTTGACGACCACGTCGCCGCTCTCGCAGTGCCGGCCGACCACGCGGGAGAGCCGCGGCTCGGCCTCCGACCGGCGCGACGCGAGCACCACGGTGTACTCCGCGTCGTAGAGGGCGGTCCGGATGTTGTCGCTCATCCCTCCGTCGACGCTGACGTACGAGCGGTGCAGGTCCGTGCCGTACTCGACGTCCTTGACCGTCCCCACTTCGTACAGCGTGAACGTCGTCGGACCGACGATCGCCCGGCCGGGCTCGACCGCGATCCGGGGCACCGGCAGCCCGTAAGCCGCCGACTCGCGCTCGACGATCGCCCGCAGCGAGCCGGCCACCGCCGCCAGGTCGGCCGGGTCGTCGCCGGTGACGTAGGCGATGCCGAGGCCGCCGCCGAGGTTGAGCTCCGGAAGCTCGAGGCCGTGCTCGTCGCGTACCTCTGCCGCCAGGCCGACGACCCGGTGGGCTGCGACCTCGAAGCCGGCGGTGTCGAAGATCTGCGAGCCGATGTGCGAGTGCAGCCCGACCAGGTCGAGCTGCGGGAGTGCCACGACACGACGGACAGCCTCGGCCGCGTCGCCGCCGGTGAGGGAGAAGCCGAACTTCTGGTCCTCGTGGGCCGTCGCGATGAACTCGTGGGTGTGCGCCTCGACCCCGACCGTGACGCGTACGAGGACCTTCGGACGCGCCCCCACCTCGTCGGCGAGGAACGCCAGGCGGGCGATCTCCTCGTGGGAGTCGAGGACGATCCGGCCGACGCCCGCGTCGAGAGCCGCGGAGAGCTCGGCCGTCGACTTGTTGTTGCCGTGCATGAGGATCCGCTCTGCCGGGAAGCCGGACCGGAGAGCGAGGGCGAGCTCCCCACCCGTCGCCACGTCGAGGCCGAGGCCCTCGTCACGGATCCAACGCGCGACAGCGGTGGTGAGGAACGCCTTGGAGGCGTAGTAGACCTCGCTGCCGAAGGCGCCGCGGAACGCCTGGCAGCGCGCCCGGAAGTCGGCCTCGTCGAGGAACAGCGCCGGCGTTCCGTGCTCTGCGGCGAGGTCGCGCACGTCGTGGCCGGCCAGCCGGAGGATCCCCTCGGCGTCGCGGTCGACACCCGCCGACCACACCACGGGGTCGAGGCGGGCGAGGTCGTGCGGCGGTGCGACGGGCGGGGCCTCGTGGATCTGGTCGCCATGCCTCGGCCCGGCCGGATGGGCGCGCACCGGCTACATCCGCTCGGGCGCGGAGACGCCGAGCAGGTCGAGCCCGTTGGCCAGCACCTGCCGGGTCGCGGCGCAGAGCAGCAGCCGCGCCTGGTTCAGCGGCCCCGGCTCCTCGTCGCCCATCGGCAGCACGCGGCAGGCGTCGTAGAACCGGTGGTAGGTGCCGGCCAGCTCCTCGAGGTACCTCGCGACCCGGTGCGGCTCGCGCAGCTCGGCGGCCGTCGCGACCACGCGGGGGAACTGGGCCAGCGCGCCGAGCAGGTCGCCCTCGCGCTCGTGGTCGAGCAGGCCGGCGTCGAAGCCGGCGGCGTCCGGGGCGAGGCCGAGATCGGCCGCGTTGCGGATCACCGACGAGATGCGCGCGTGGGCGTACTGCACGTAGTGCACCGGGTTGTCGTTGGTGCTGGCCGTCATGACCTCGATGTCGAGGGTGAGCGGCGAGTCGACCGGGTAGCGGCACAGCGTGTAGCGCGCCGCATCGACGCCGACCTCCTCGACGAACTCCTCGAGCGACACGATGTCCCCGGCTCGCTTGGAGAGCTTGACCTCCTGGCCGCCCTTGAGGATCTTGACCAGCTGGCCGATCAGGACCTCGATGTTGCGGTCCGGGTCGTCACCCGCGCAGGCGGCGACCGTACGCAGCCGGTTGACGTAGCCGTGGTGGTCGGCGCCGAGCAGGTAGATGCAGACGTCGAAGCCCCGCGCCCGCTTGTCGAGGTAGTAGGCCGTGTCGCTCGCGAAGTAGGTCAGCTCGCCGTTGGCCTTGACCAGGACGCGGTCCTTGTCGTCGCCGAAGTCGGTCGTCCGCAACCACACCGCTCCGTCGGCATCGAAGACGTGGCCCTGCTCGCGCAGCTTGACCATGCCGCTGTCGACGGCGCCCGAGTCGTGCAGCGACCGCTCCGACGTCCAGACGTCGAAGTGGGTACGGAAGCTGTCGAGCACCCGCTGCTGGTCGGCCAGCTGCAGCGCGTACCCGGCCTCGCGGAAGGCTTCCATCCGCTCGTCGCCGTCGAGGCCGGCGACCTCGGGGTGCTCGGTGACGATCTGCTCGGCGAGGTCCTTCACGTACGCGCCGTGATAGCCGTTGTCCGGTACCGGCTCGCCCGCGGCCGCCGCCGCGAGGGAGGCCCCGAACAGGTCCATCTGGATGCCGCGGTCGTTGATGTAGAACTCCCGCTCGACGACGGCGCCGGCCGCCGCGATCACGCGCGCCATCGCGTCACCGACCGCCGCCCAGCGGGTGTGCCCGAGGTGCAGCGGCCCGGTGGGGTTGGCCGAGATGAACTCGAGGTTGACCCGCTGGCCGGCCAGGGTGCCCGACCTCCCGTAGTCGTGGCCGGCGCGCACGACCAGGGCT
>DAIPJR010000106.1:0-7038 GCA_036770165.1 Actinomycetes bacterium
GCCTCGAGGTCGCACAGGTGCTGGAGGTAGTCCTGCAGCACCCGCGGCGGCACCAGCCGGAACGGGTAGTGGTGCGTGCGCGATCGGATGGTCCCCAGCACCCGCTCGGGCTCGGTCGTCGCGAAGATGAACTTCAGGTGCGGCGGTGGCTCCTCGACGACCTTGAGCAGGGCGTTGAATCCCTGCGAGGACACCATGTGCGCCTCGTCGATGATGTAGATCTTGTAGCGCGAGGAGGCCGGCGAGTAGAACGCGCGCTCGCGCAGGTCTCGCGCGTCGTCCACACCGCCGTGCGACGCGGCGTCGATCTCGACGACGTCGAGGCTGCCCCCGCCGTCGCGGGCGAGGTCGAGGCAGGACGGGCAGACGCCGCACGGATCTGGGGTCGGGCCCTTCTCGCAGTTGAGCGCCCTGGCGAGGATGCGGGCGGACGACGTCTTGCCACAGCCCCGCGGACCGCTGAACAGGTAGGCGTGGTTGACCCGGTCGCTACGCAGCGCCTGCTGCAACGGCCCGGTGACGTGCTCCTGCCCGATGACCTCGGCGAAGGTCTCAGGGCGGTAGCGGCGGTACAGGGCCAGGGACACGCGACGACAGTAACCGGACCGACCGACCGCACCAAGGGACCCCCCGTGCACCCGCCAGGGCCCGCTTACCCTTGCTGCCTTTCGGCCCTGGGGGAGTTCACAGGATGACGCCGCACGAGGGGTCGGCGGACAGTCTACGGTGCGCGAGGCGGTAACCTCTGCGGCGGAGGATTCGCATAGTGGCCGAGTGCGCACGCTTGGAAAGCGTGTAAGGGGCAACCCTTCGCGGGTTCAAATCCCGCATCCTCCGCTCAAGCCCCCCGCCTTCCCCAGCCCGGTCGGGACCTGGGGCGGGCTTTGCTCAGCGGGTGCGCTTCTTGGCGTTGCCGAACATGCCGCGGAAGATCTCGCGGCCCAGCGTCGCTGCAGCGGCGACCGCGAAGGACTTCACCGCCGGCGTCATGGCGGCGCCGATCTCCGACGCCACCGTCGGCTCAGGCTTCGCGGTCCGCGCGCGACCCGGGGCCCGCGCCGGTGCAGGGGAAGCAGGCGCAGGAGCAGGGCCCGGTACGGGAAGCACGGGGGCTGCGGGAGCCGGGGCCAGCCGCGCGGCCAGCCGTTCGTACGCGGAGTCGCGGTCGATCGCCGTGCCGTACCTCGCGTCCAGGGGTGACGCGGCCACGGTGGCTGCCACCATCGTTGGGTCCGACGGGCCCATGAGGGACCGCGGCGCCCGCAGGCGGGTCCACGCCACCGGCGTGGGCGCCCCGCGCTCGGACAGCACCGTCACGACGGCCTCGCCGATGCCGAGCTGGGTGAGCAGCTCGCCGAGGTCGTACCCGCTGTTCGGGAACGTCGAGACCGTCGCCTTCAGCGCCTTGGCGTCGTCGGGGGTGAAGGCGCGCAGCGCATGCTGGACCCGGTTGCCCAGCTGGGCCAGCACGTCGGACGGCACGTCCTTGGGCGTCTGCGTGACGAAGAAGATGCCGACCCCCTTGGAGCGGATCAGCCGTACCGTCTGGGTGACCGACTGCAGGAAGCTCTTGGACGCGTCGCTGAACAGCAGGTGCGCCTCGTCGAAGAAGAAGACCAGCTTGGGCTTGTCGACGTCGCCCACCTCGGGCAGGTCCTCGTACAGGTCGGCGAGCAACCACATGAGGAACGTGGAGAACAGCGCCGGGCGGTCCTGCACCGCTGGGAGCTCGAGCACGGAGGCGATGCCGCGTCCGTCGGCCGCAGTGCGCAACAGCTCCTGCGTGTCGAACTCGGGCTCGCCGAAGAAGACCTCCGCGCCCTGATCCTGGAACCCGATCAGCTCGCGCAGGATCACCCCCGCGGTCGCCTTGGACAGCCCACCGAGACCGTCGAGCTCGGCCTTGCCCGCGTCGCTGACCAGGTACGCGATGACGGCGCGCAGGTCCTTGAGGTCGAGCAGCGCCAGGCCGGCCTTGTCGGCGTAGTGGAACACGAGGCCGAGCGACGACTCCTGCGTCTCGTTGAGCCCGAGCACCTTGGCCAGCAGGGTCGGCCCGAACGAGGTGACCGTGACGCGGATCGGTACGCCGACCCCCTGCCCGCCGAGGGAGTAGAACTCGGTCGGGAAACCGGCCGGGCTCCAGGTCTCCCCCACGTCGGCGGCGCGGGCCGCGACCTTGCCGTTCGCGACGCCGGGCGAGGCCACGCCCGAGAGGTCGCCCTTGACGTCGGCGAGGAACACCGGAACGCCCGCGGCAGACAGCTGCTCGGCCATGAGCTGCAACGTCTTGGTCTTGCCCGTACCCGTCGCACCGGCGACCAGGCCGTGCCGGTTCAGCATCTCCAGCGGGATGCGTACGCCGACCTCGGGGTGCGAGGTGTTGTCGGTCACGAGGGCGCCCAGCTCGAGGGCCGGTCCGCTGAACGTGTACCCGTTCTTGACGTCGTCGACGATCTCCGCTGCCGTCTTGGCTGTCTCGCTCATGGGGGCGCAGCCTAACCGGCCACCTAGAATCATCGCTGTGATCTTCAAGCGCGTCGGTGACCGCCGGCCCTACCCTGACCACGGCCTGACCGGCCGCGGCTGGGCGGACATCGCGCCGCGGCAGGTCCGCCTCTCCGAGCTGGTCACGACCAAGCGCGCCCTCGACCTGGACACGCTGCTAGCGGAAGACTCCACCATGTTCGGCGACCTCTTCTGCCACGTCGTGCGCTGGAACGGCGAGCTCTACCTCGAGGACGGTCTGCACCGGGCCGTTCGTGCCGCGCTCCAGCAGCGGCACGTGCTCCACGCCCGCGTGTACGACTTGGAGGCCTCATGACGTTGCTCAGCCCGAGCAGCTCGTCCCACCGGCGCGGGGTGCTGCCGGTCGTGGCCGCGGGCGTGGCCGCGCTCGCCGTCGGCCTGGCGGGCGGCTGGTACTTCGCCGGGCGCGACAAGACCACGGTCGCGGCGCCAAGACCGACGACGACGTCGACCTGTACGCGCCACCCGACGACGAGTGCGAGCGGGTCGTCGACGGCGCGCACCACCGCGAGTCCGGGCAAGAGCCCGACCGCCAAGCCGTCCGCGTCGCTCGTCGCCTACCCGTCACCACGCTCGATCACGGTCAACGTCTACAACGCCACGACCCGCAAGGGGCTCGCCAAGGCGACCAGCCTCGAGCTCGCGGCCCGCGGCTTCGCGGTGGGAACGGTCGGCAACGACCCGGCCAAGAAGATCATCGCGGCCTCCGCCGAGATCCGGTACGGCCGGCTGGGTGCTATCGCGGCCAAGGTGGTGGCCGCACAGGTCGTCGGCGCCGTGCTCGTACCGGACAACCGCAAGAACGCCTCGGTCGACTTCGTCCTCGGCGAGGGTTACGCCGCGCTCACCCCGACGGCCCAGGCCAACGCGGTGATCTCCGCGCTCGCGAGCCCCACCGCCACCGGCGGGTGCTGAGTGCTCGTCCACCCGTGGGACGCGGCTCGGGACGGCGACGAGGCCCGGGAGTTCCTCGCCGCACAGGGCTTCGGCCAGCTGGTCGCGTCCGGCCGCGGCCGCGACGTCGCCGTCGTGGTGCCGACGCAGTACACGCTGGACGGTGACGACGTGGTGCTGCACCTGGCCCGCCCCAACCCGGTGTGGCTCGCCATCGACGAGAACCCCATGGTGCTGCTGTCCGTGGCGGGCGACTGGTCGTTCGTACCGTCCGCGTGGAAGGCCGTCGGCGACGACGACCCGGCGCTCGGCATCCCGACCACCTACTACGCCGCAGTGCAGCTGACCGCCCGGGCCGAGGTCGTCGACGACGCCGGCGGCAAGGCCGCGATCCTGCGCCTGCAGCAGGGGGCGCTGGATCCTGACGGGGGCTGGGTAGACCCTGCCGAGCACGGCCGCACGCTCGACGGGATCCGTGGCCTGCGCCTGCGGGTCACCGAGGTGCGCGCGAAGTTCAAGTACGGCGGCAACGTCGACGCCGAGCACCGGCTCGCGGTGGCGCAGCGGCTCGCCGATCGCGGCGCGCCCGGCGACTTCGCGGCCCGCCGGCACCTGCTGCGGCGCCTGGCCGCGGAGGGCTGAGCGATGGAGCAGCCGGGCCCGGTCGGGCTCCTCACCGACAGGTACGAGCTGACCATGCTCTCCTCGTTCGTGGCGGACGGGTCGGCGCGGCGCCCGGCCGTCTTCGAGTGCTTCGCCCGCCGGCTGCCCTCCGGGCGGCGCTACGGCGTCGTGGCCGGCCTCGGTCGCCTGGTCGACCTGCTCGAGAGCTTCCGCTTCGAGCCCGACGTCGTCGACTGGCTGGTCCGTGAGGGCATCGTCACGCCCGCTGCCGCCGACTACCTCGCCGGCTTCCGGCTGCGGATCGACGTCGAGGCCTACCGGGAGGGCGAGATCTACTTCCCCGGGTCGCCCGTCCTGACCGTACGAGGCGAGCTCGGGCAGGCGTTGATCCTCGAGACGCTGGTTCTCTCCGTGCTCAACCACGACAGCGCGATCGCGTCCGCGGCCTCGCGGATGGTCCTCGCCGCGGGCGGGCGGCCGCTGATCGAGATGGGGTCGCGCCGCACCCACGAGCGGGCCGCCGTCGCGACAGCGCGCGCGGCGTACCTGTCCGGCTTCGCCGCCACCAGCAACCTGGCAGCGGGGTTGCTGCACGGGATCCCGACCGTCGGCACCGCTGCCCACGCCTTCACGCTCGCGCACCGCAGCGAGAAGGCGGCCTTCGCCTCGCAGGTCGCCGTGCACGGCCCGGGCACGACGCTGCTGGTCGACACCTACGACATCGAGGCGGGCATCCGTACCGCCGTAGAGGTGGCTGGACCCGAGCTCGGCGCGATCCGGATCGACTCGGGCGACCTCGCCGAGGAGTCGCGCAAGGCCCGCGCACTGCTCGATTCCCTCGGCGCCACGAAGACGCGGATCACGGTGACGTCGGACCTCGACGAGTACCTCGTCGCCGCGCTCGCCGATGCTCCGGTGGACGCCTTCGGCGTCGGGTCGCGGGTCGCCACCGGGTCGGGCCATCCCTCTGCCGGGCTGGTCTACAAGCTGGTCGCCGTCGCGGACAGCGACGACCCGGGTGCACCGATGCGTCCGGTCGCCAAGACCGCAGCCGGCAAGGTCAACCTCGGCGGCCGCAAGGTGGCGTTCCGCGAGCTCGGCGCCGACGGGCGCGCAGAGCGCGAGCTCGTCACGGTCGACCCTTCGGCGCCCGGCGCCGTACCCCGTACCTGGCGGCCGTTGCAGGTCGAGGTGATGCGCGGCGGCTCCGTGGTGCACCGGCCGTCGCTCGCCGAGGTCCGGGCGCACCACGCCACGGTCTTGGCCGAGCTGCCCGGCCGCGCGCTCGAGATCGCCCACGGCGAGGCCGCGATGTCAGCTGCACCCGCACCCCCCGGAGAGGTCCAGCCATGAGCAGCGCGTTCCTGATCGTCGACGTGCAGAACGACTTCGTCACCGGCTCGCTCCCGGTGCCCGGCGGCGCCGACGTGGCAGCGGCCATCACCGCCCACCTTCGAGCGCACCCCGGGCGCTACGCCGTCGTCGCGGCGTCGCAGGACTGGCACTCCGCCATGGGCGACAACGGCGGCCACTTCGCCACGCCGGGAACCGACCCCGACTACGTGCACACCTGGCCGGTGCACTGCGTCGCCGACGAGCCGGGGTCGGCATACCATCCGGCGCTCGACGTGTCCCTGATCGACGAGCACTTCCGCAAGGGTCAGGGCGCCCCCGCGTACTCCATGTTCGAGGCGGTCGACGCCGAGGGCCACGACCTGGCCGACGCCCTCGCGGCTGCGGGCGTGACCGCGGTCGACGTGGGCGGGCTCGCCACCGACTACTGCGTCAGGGCGACCGCCCTGGACGCCCTCGCGGCCGGCCTGCACGTGCGGTTGCTCACCGACCTGGCAGCCGGCGTCGCCCCGGAGACGTCGGCCGCCGCACTCGACGAGCTGGCCGCCGCGGGGGTCGTGCTCGCGACGACCTCCGACGTGCGCGGGCTGGACTCCCTGTGAGCGACGCCTTCGCCCTCACCGTCGACCTCGCGATCTTCACCATCCGCGACGGCGCGTTCTGCGTGCTGCTCGTCCAGCGAGGGGCCGAGCCCCATCGCGGCCGGTGGGCCCTGCCGGGCGGGTTCGTCCAGCCCGACGAGTCCGTCGAGGCGGCGACCTGGCGCGGGCTCTCCGCCGAGACCGGGCTGCCCCGATTCCCTGGGCACCTCGAACAGCTCCGCACATACGGTGCAGTGGGCCGCGACCCGCGGATGCGCGTCGTCTCCGTCGCGCACGTCGCCTTCGCGCCCGACCTGCCCGACCCGACGGCCGGCACCGGCAACGACGCTGCCCGCTGGTGGCCGGTGGACGAGGCACCCCCGCTCGCCTTCGACCACGGCGCGATCCTCTCCGACGCCGTCGAACGGGTACGTTCCAAGCTCGAGTACACGACGCTGGCGACCCGCTTCGTCACCGAGCCGTTCTCGCTCGCCGACCTCTACCTCGTCTACCGGGCCGTGTGGGGAGTGGCGCCCGACCTCCCGACGTTCCGCCGCAAGGTGCTGTCCACCAACGGGTTCGTACGCCCGGCCGGCGTCTCGCCCGACGAGGCGTTGCCGACGCTCCTCTACCGCCGGGGCGACGCCGAGCTGCTGCAGCCGGCCATGCTGCGGGGCGCCCCCGACGAGAGCGACGAGCGCGAGTAGCCCGAGCAGCCCCGCCCCGCCCGCCCAGCGTTGCGTTGCGTTGCGTTGATCATGGACGTATGGTCCTCTGGGAGCGCTCCCGGAGGGCGATATGTCCATGATCAACGCGGGGGTTGGCGCAGGGCGGCAGGGCGGGGGTCAGCTGGCGATGGCGACCACGGCACCCAGGACCGTCGTGCAGATGCTGATCACGAGGGCGGCGAGCAGGGCCGTACCGAAGCCGTCCAGCGTGATCCCGTGGTCGAGGTGCGCCGTGATCTCGAGGAGCACGGCGTTGATCACGATGGAGAACAGGCCGATCGTGAGGATCCGGATCGGCAGGCTGACGACGCGGATCACCGATCCGATCA
>DAIPJR010000107.1:0-7031 GCA_036770165.1 Actinomycetes bacterium
GAGCCGTACCTGCGTGCCCTGCAGCGTGACCGCCGACGGTCGGATGGCCACCGGCTACACCAGCGGGCGGACGGCGATGGTCTCGTCGCGCCCGGGCCCCACGCCGATGGCCGAGAAGGGCGCCCCCGAGCGGGCCTCCAGGTAGTCGACGTAGGCGCGCGCGCCGGCCGGCAGGTCGTCGAGGCTGCGGGCCTTCGAGAGGTCCTCCGTCCAGCCGGGGAGGTACTCGTACACCGGCTTGGCGTGGTGGAAGTCGGTCTGTGTCATCGGGACCTCGTCGGAGCGCTCGCCGTCGATGTCGTAGGCCACGCAGACCGGGATCCGCTCGAACCCGGTGAGGACGTCGAGCTTGGTGAGCACGAAGTCGGTCACCCCGTTGATCCTGGCCGCGTAGCGGGCGATCGGCAGGTCGTACCAGCCGCAGCGTCTTGGCCGTCCCGTCGTCGTGCCGTACTCGTCGCCGACGCTCCGGAGCCGCTCGCCGTCCGCGTCGTTCAGCTCGGTGGGGAACGGGCCCTCGCCCACCCGTGTCGTGTACGCCTTGACGATCGCGATCACCCGGTCGACGCGCGTCGGCGGGATGCCCGAGCCGGTGCACGCGCCGCCGGCCGTCGCGCTCGACGAGGTGACGAACGGGTAGGTGCCGTGGTCGACGTCGAGCAGCGTCGCCTGCCCGCCCTCGAGGAGCACCGTGCTGCCGGCGTCGAGGGCGTTGCCCAGCAGCAACGCCGTGTCGGCGACGAGCGGGCGCAGCCGGTCGGCGTAGGACAGCAGCTCGTCGACCACGGAGTCGACCGTGATCGCCCGCCGGTTGTAGATCTTCACCAGCAGCTGGTTCTTGAGGTCCAGGGCACCCTCGACCTTCTGCCGCAAGATGTTCTCGTCGAAGACGTCCTGGACGCGGATGCCCACCCGGTTCATCTTGTCGGCGTACGTCGGGCCGATGCCCCGGCCGGTCGTCCCGATCCGGCGGCTGCCCAGGAACCGTTCCGTCACCTTGTCCAGCGTGCGGTTGTACGTGGGAACCAGGTGGGCGTTGGCGCTCACGACGAGCCGCGAGGTGTCGATGCCGCGGGCCTCGAGCTGGGCGATCTCGTGGAACAGGACCGCGAGGTCGATCACCACGCCGTTGCCGATGACGGGGACCACTCCAGGGGTGAGGATCCCGGACGGCAGCAGGTGGAGGGCGTACCTCTCGCCATCGATGACGATCGTGTGGCCGGCGTTGTTGCCGCCGTTGAACTTGACCACGTAGTCGACGACCCCGCCGAGCAGGTCGGTCGCCTTCCCCTTGCCTTCGTCGCCCCACTGGGCACCGACGAGCACGATCGCGGGCACGGTGTCCCCTTCCCTCGATCACGGCGTGCGGGATCCACGAAGCTGGACCGCCGGAAGGCTACCGGAGCCGGGCGACGAGCTCATGTCCCAGCGCGTCGCCGGACAGGTAGGCGGCCTCGATCCGGGGCCGCCCGTGCCAGCCGTCGCCGGCCAGCCCCACCCGCGCGTCGCCCAGGTGGAACGGCTCGTCGCGCTGCTGCGCCGGCCGCGCGACACCCCAGCGCTTGACCTGGAGCCACTCGGGCTGGCTCCGGGCATCGAGGGCATCGAGGCCGAGCACGGCGACCAGCTCGGCCAGCATCGCCGGGGCCGCCGCCTCGGGGTCGTCCAGGTGCCCGGCCGAGAACACCGGGTCGGCGTGGGCGACCAGGACCGGCGCGCCGTCGCCCCTGCGAGCGCCGTCGTCCGCGACGAACGTGAGGATCGGCGACTCGTTCACGTACACGCCGTCGAGCTCGGTCCAGACCCGCTCCGGCCAGCGGGCCACCATCGCGAGCACCGGTTCCCAGCTGCGGCCCTCGAGCTGGGCCCGTTCCTGCACCAGCCCGTCGGACAGCAGGTCGAGCGCCTGCGGGTCCGGCATCGCGAGGACCACCGCCGCGGCCGGCAAGCCGTCGACGGACGGCCCCGGCGCGACCTCCTCGACCTCGTACGGGTGCTCGACGTCGAGCCCGGAGGCGAGGTCCTCGACCAGGCTGCGCAAGCCGCTGGTCGCTGCGTACCGCTGGTGACCGGTCGTCGTCCCCTGCAACCCCTCGGGCGTCGCGAGGTGGAACGTGTCCGTCCAGGGCCGCGCCAGGCCACGGGCCACCCAGTCCTCGGTGACGGCGACGAACCTGGGGTCCCGGGCGGTGAAGAACGACGCACCCACGTCGACGGGGCGGCCGTCCAGGGTGCGTACCGCCATCCGCCCGCCGAGCCGCCGGCCGCGGTCGTACGTCCGGCAAGGGATCCCGTGCTCGACCAGAGCGCGGGCAGCGGCGACGCCGGCGATCCCGGCGCCGACGACGACGACCTCGTTCGGCACGGTGTCCCTCCGCTGCGCTGCTGGGCTCAGCTGCCTGGTGCGTCGCCGCTGAGCGTGTCGGCGGCGAGCCGAGAGCTGTCCCGCAGGAACGCCTCGCACCGCTCGGCCTCCACGGTCTCGCCGATCTCGCGGGCCGCGCGGCCGAGGGCGTGCAGGCAGCGCAGGAAGCCGCGGTTGGCCTCGTGCTCCCACGGCACCGGGCCGTGGCCCTTCCAGCCGGCGCGGCGCAGCTGGTCGAGGCCCCGGTGGTAGCCGGTCCGCGCGTACGCGTACGACTCGATCACTGCGCCCCGGCCGTACGCGTCGTCGGCGAGCTCCGCCCAGGCGAGCGACGACTCGGGATGCGCCGCCGCCACCTCGGCGGGGGCAGTTCCGCCCTCGAGCGCCGCGCGGGGCGATCCCGGCCCCGTGTCCTCCGGCAGCAACGCGGGAGGCGGACCGGCCAGCAAGTTGTCAAAGCTCATGCCGCCCATCCTCCCCCCTCCCCGACGCTTCACCCGCCGAAACGGTCGCTGGTTGGCCGGCCAGCCGGCCAACCGGTCGTACGCATGACGTGGAACCAGATCACGCATGACCCTCGCCGTACGGCGGACCGGATTCGCGCCGCCTTCGCGCGGCAGCACCGACGCCTGACTGGCTGAAACCGGGCGCGGTTGGCCCGCAGGCGGGCCAACCGGCGTCCGTTTCAGCCAACAGAACGGGTGAAGCGGCGCGGGCGGGTGGCTACTTGATGCGGGTACCTGTCGAGCGGAGGTCCACGCAGCCCTCGAGGACGCGGGCCGCCATGCCGGCCTCGGCGGCCTTGCCGTAGGCCCGCGGGTCGTACTGCTTCTTGTTGCCGACGTCGCCGTCGACCTTCAGGACGCCGGAGTAGTGGCTGAACATGTGGTCGGCGATGGGCCGGGTGAAGGCGTACTGCGTGTCGGTGTCGATGTTCATCTTGACCACGCCGTAGTCGAGGGCCTCCCGGATCTCGGACAGCAGCGAGCCGGAGCCGCCGTGGAAGACGAGGTCGAACGGCTGCGCGCCGTCGCCGAGGGAGTACTTCGCCGCGACCGCGTCCTGCAGGTCCTTGAGGATGGACGGCCGCAGCACGACGTTGCCTGGCTTGTAGACACCGTGGACGTTGCCGAACGTGGCGGCGAGCAGGTAGCGACCGCGCTCGCCGAGCCCGAGCTTCTCCGCAGTCGCAAGCGCGTCCGCAGGGGTGGAGTACAGCTTGGCGTCGTGGGTGGCCTCGACGCCGTCCTCCTCACCGCCGACGACGCCGATCTCCAGCTCCATGACGATGTGCGCCCGGTGGCACTTGTCGAGCATCTCGGCGGCGATGTCGAGGTTCTCGGTGAGGCCGACGGCCGAGCCGTCCCACATGTGCGACTGGAACAGCGGGGCCTCGCCGCGCGCGACCCGCTCGAGGCTGAGGTCGACGAGGGGTCGCATGTACCCGTCGAGCTTGTCGGCCGGGCAGTGGTCGGTGTGCAGCGCGATGTTCACGTCGTACTTGGACGCGACCACGTGCGCGAACTCGGCGAGCGCGGTCGCCCCGAGCACCATGTCCTTGACGTGCTGCCCCGAAGCGAACTCGGCGCCGCCCCACGAGACCTGGACGATGCCGTCGCTCTCGGCCTCGGCGAAGCCGCGAATGGCGGCGACGATGGTCTGGGAGGAGGTGCAGTTGATCGCCGGGTACGCGAAATGACCGGCCTTGGCGCGGTCGAGCATCTCGTTGTAGATCTCGGGAGAGGCGATGGGCATGAAGGCACTCCTCGATCGGGGGGTCGGCCCCATCCTCTCAGGGCGGCGGCGGCGTTGGGAACTGGCCGTGGATGTGACGCCGGACCCATGCGTGCATCGCGATCGCCGCGGCGGCGCCGGCGTTGATCGATCGCGTCGAGCCGAACTGCCCGATCGACAGCACGTCGGTGCACGCGGCACGCGCGGCGGCGGACAGACCGGGCCCCTCCTGCCCGAGCAGCAGCATGCACGCGCGCGGCAGGTCGTACGTCTCCAGGGGGACGGCCCCGGGCAGGTTGTCGACGCCGAGGACCGGCAGGCCCGCCCCGCGCGCCCACTCGACGAGGTCCGTCACGCGCGGATGGTGATGGACGTGCTGGTAGCGGTCGGTGACCATCGCGCCGCGCCGGTTCCAGCGGCGCTCCCCGACCACGTGCACGGCGGCTGCGTTGAAGGCGTTGGCCGTACGCACGACCGAGCCGATGTTGAAGTCGTGCGTCCAGTTCTCCACCGCGACGTGGAACGGGTGCCGCCGCAGGTCGAGGTCGGCGACCACCGCCTCGAGGCGCCAGTACCGGTACCGGTCGACGACGTTGCGACGGTCGCCGTCGGCCAGGAGCTGCGGGTCCAGCCGGTCGTCGTCGGGCCACGCCCCCTCCCATGGACCCACGCCCACGTCGGCGGGGCCCTGGTCGTCGCGCGGCGGCTCGCTCACCCGGGCAGCGTCCCACCTTCGAAGGAACGCCAAGAAACGACCCGTACGATCTCCCGGTGAACTCCCTCGCCGCCGTCAGCCTGAGCCCCGACAGCCTGCTCGCCTCGTTCGGTCTGCTGGGCCTGGTCGTGATCATCTTTGCCGAGTGCGGGCTGATGGTGGGCTTCTTCCTGCCAGGCGACACGCTGCTGTTCGCCGCGGGAGTCCTGATCGCCAACGACAGCAGGCTGCTGCCGTCGTCGCTGGCCCTGGTCTGCGTCCTGGTGTCGATCGCGGCCGTCGCCGGCAACATCGTCGGGTACGAGATCGGGCGCGCGGCTGGGCCGGCCATCTTCAAGCGGCCCGAGTCGCGGTTGTTCCGCCCCGAGCACGTGGAGCGGACGCAGGCGTTCTTCGTCCGTTTCGGCGGGCTGGCGATCGTGCTCGCTCGCTTCGTACCGGTGATCCGTACGTTCATCACGGTCTCGGCCGGCGTCGGCCGCATGGACCGGCGCACGTACATCGTCTACTCGGTCGTCGGCGGGACCCTGTGGGCCACAGCGCTGACCCTGCTCGGCTTCTCGCTGGGCCAGGTGGCCGTACTGCGCGACCACCTCGACATCATCATGGTCGGCGCCGTGCTGCTCTCGACGGTCACCGTGGGGCTCGAGCTGTTCCGTCGGCAGCGCAAGGTCGGCCGCTAGGCAGCGACGCCCTGCGCGGGCGCGCTTCCGTGCCAGCACGTGTCGTTCAGGGGTGCCAGGACGCCCTCAGACGACACGCCCCGAACGAATGGCGCGCCGCGGTCGGCCGCCAGGGCGAACGCTCAGAAGCTGACCGCAGGCGTCGCGCGGACCTCGGGGTCGTCGGCGGTGAAGTACTCCGCCTGCTTGAACCCGAAGCTGGACGCGATGAGCGACGACGGGAAGGTCTGGACCCGGGTGTTGAGCGCACGCACGTTGCCGTTGTAGAACCGCCGTCCCGCGGCGATGCGGTCCTCGGTCTCTGCCAGCTGGCGCTGCAGGTCGAGGAAGTTGGCGCTCGCCTTCAGGTCCGGGTAGGACTCGGCGACCGCGAAGAGCTGGCGCAGCGCGCCGGACAGCGCGTTCTCCTGCTGGGCCTGGGCCGCCGGGCCGGTGCCTGTCGCCGCAGCGGCCGCGCGGGCCGCCGTCACGGCCTCGAGCGTCTGCCGCTCGTGCGCCGCGTAGCCCTTGACCGTCTCGACGAGGTTGGGCACGAGGTCGTGCCGCCGGGTGAGCTCGACGTCGATCTGGTTCCACGACTCCAGGACCAGGTTGCGCTGGCGGACGAAGCGGTTGTACGAGGCGACGGCGCCGAGCGCGAGGAGCACGACGACCCCGACGACGATCCAGAACCCGATCACGACAGGCTGCCTTCCGCTGGGGGCATCGGCTGTGCGCCGGTGCCCGGGTCGAACCCATTGTCCTTCCAGACGAACTCCGGGACACCATCGACCACACCGTTCAGCGTGCCGAGCCGCGCGAGCAGCGCGACGGGCTCGACCTTCCCGGAGCCCCAGGACACGATGTCCTGGCCCTCGATGCGCCAGGCGAGCCCCTGGCTGCGCAGGAGGCCCTCCATGGTGCGCGGCGTGAGGACGTCCGAGGCGAACTTCGGGTCGTGCGCCGTCACGTGGAAGTGCCGGTTGAAGTCCTCGCTCTCGAGCTCGATCCCGGTGCCGATACCGACCGCTGCGGCGGCCCGGGTGAGCACGTTGTCCGGCGTGACCTGGAGCCCGGGCAGCCAGGTGGGCAGGTGCACGGTGACCACGAAGTAGTGGTGCGTGGTGCGCCGGCGGTTGCCGACGGTCACCCCCTCCATGAGCGACTCGTTGCCGACCCCGGTACTCGTCTCGGTGTCGTACTGGTAGTCGAACGCGGTGAACGGTCGGCCACGGGCGGCGCCGTTCAGCACGTTGCGCGCCCGCCTGCGGTCCCCCTGCCCGAACGGCGTCCCGTTCCAGCGAAGGCACAGCGAGTCGTCCTCCGCGACGTAGGTCCATCGGTTCGAGGCGGCGTAGCCGGCCAGGGCCTGACGCCGCTTCCCGTCCTGCAGGAACGAGTAGGCGGCGAAGCCCACGACGGCCAGGCCGACGAGGACGAACAAGAACGGGGCTGCATTCATAGATCGGATTGTCGGCAGGAAGGGCGGGCAACTACAGGCCGAGGTCCGCCGCGGGGTAGGCCGTGCGGGAGGGCAGCCCAGCCTCGGCGATCG
>DAIPJR010000005.1:0-20580 GCA_036770165.1 Actinomycetes bacterium
AGCGGCTCTGTCGACGCCGCGTCGAGGTAGCCCGTGCGGTCCTGCGACGGGGGAGTGGGCACGGTCTGGACCCTGCCATGCCGCGCCGGGGGATGCACGCCGTCACGAACCCGGCCGTGCGGCGGCCGCAGGGCACATGAGCACCTGGATGTGCTCGCGGAGGTGCCCGCAGACACCCCTTCGGGAGGGGGTACCCAACGCGCCTTCCGGGAGCCCGCTGCGCTACGGTTTCCCCCATGACCCGACCCGGAGTGCGCGCCGCTGTCGCCGTCGGGGCGACCTTGACGTTGGCCCTCGGGCTCTCGGGGTGCTCGACCTCCGACATCCCCGCCATGCTCAACATCCCCAAGCCGGTGACCAAGCAGGGCGAGTGGATCCACAACCTGTGGCAGGGCTCCTGGGTCGCTGCCTGGGCCGTCGGCGCCATCGTGTGGGGCCTGATCATCTGGGCGGTCATCGCCTACCGGAAGCGGTCGAACGACCCGCCGGAGCAGACGCGCTACAACATGCCGATCGAGATCATGTACACGGTGATCCCGTTCTTCATCCTCGCGGTGCTGTTCTTCTACACCCAGCGCGACGAGTCCAAGCTGACCGCGGTGAGCGCGCACCCGCAGAACACCGTCAACGTGGTCGCGTTCCGCTGGAACTGGACGTTCAACTACGTCGACGCGAACGTCTACGACGTCGGCTCGCCGGCGCACCTGCCGACCCTCTACCTCCCGGTCGACGAGACGGTGAAGTTCACGCTGACCTCGCCCGACGTCATCCACTCCTTCTGGGTCCCGGCCTTCTTGTTCAAGATGGACGTGATCCCGGGTCGCACCAACCAGTTCGAGATCACCCCGACCAAGATCGGCACCTACCCTGGCCGGTGCGCCGAGCTGTGCGGCGTCGACCACTCGCGGATGCTGTTCGTGGTCAAGGTCGTCAGCGCGAGCGACTACGCCCAGCACCTCGCCGACCTGACGTCGGCGGGGCAGGTCGGGTTGCTCAACACCGGCCGGGTGAGCGACCAGGCCGGCGGCAACAAGCAGGGTTATACGACCCTCGGAGGGAACTGACGTGACGACGCACGCCGAGCCGAGCCTCGAGGGGGCGTACGCAGACGTACCCGTGCGCAGCCCGCAGCGTCGCCAGCCGCGGGGCAAGATCGTCGTCAGCTGGCTGACCTCGACCGACCACAAGGTGATCGGGTACATGTACCTGATCACCTCGTTCGTGTTCTTCCTCTTCGGCGGGGTGCTGGCGCTGATCATGCGCGCCGAGCTGGCCCGCCCCGGCCTCCAGTTCGTGTCCGCCGAGCAGTACAACCAGCTGTTCACGATGCACGGCACCGTGATGCTGCTGATGTTCGCGACGCCGCTGTTCGTCGGCTTCGGCAACGTGATCATGCCCGTGCAGATCGGGTCCCCGGACGTGGCGTTCCCCCGGCTGAACATGCTCAGCTTCTACCTGTTCCTGTTCGGCAGCCTGGTCGCGGTCTCCGGCTTCCTGACTCCCGGCGGCGCGGCTGACTTCGGCTGGTTCGCCTACGCGCCGCTCAACGACGTCATCCACTCGCCGGGCGCCGGCGCCGACCTGTGGATCATGGGGCTGGCACTGTCCGGCCTCGGGACCATCCTCGGCGGCGTCAACTTCATCACGACGGTGTTCACCATGCGCGCGCCCGGCATGACGATGTTCCGGATGCCGATCTTCACGTGGAACATCTTCGTCACGTCCATGCTCGTGCTGCTGGCGTTCCCGGTGCTGGCGGCTGCGCTGCTGTCCCTCGAGGTCGACCGCGCGTTCGGGGCGCACATCTTCGACGCGTCCAACGGCGGCCCGATCCTGTGGCAGCACCTGTTCTGGTTCTTCGGGCATCCCGAGGTCTACATCATCGCGCTGCCGTTCTTCGGCATCGTGTCCGAGATCCTGCCGATCTACAGCCGCAAGCCGCTGTTCGGCTACAAGGGCCTGGTCTTCGCCACGCTCGGCATCGCGGCCCTGTCCATCGCCGTGTGGGCGCACCACATGTTCGTCACCGGATCGGTGCTGCTGCCGTTCTTCTCGTTCATGACGTTCCTGATCGCGGTGCCCACGGGCGTGAAGTTCTTCAACTGGATCGGCACGATCTGGCGAGGGTCGTTGACGTTCGAGACGCCCATGCTGTTCGCGCTCGGCTTCCTCGTCACGTTCCTGTTCGGTGGCCTGACCGGCATCATCCTCGCCTCGCCGCCGCTGGACTTCAACGTGTCGGACAGCTACTTCGTCGTCGCCCACTTCCACTACGTCGTGTTCGGCACCGTCGTCTTCGCGATGTTCGGCGGCTTCTACATGTGGTGGCCGAAGATGACCGGCAAGATGCTCGACGAGCGGCTCGGCAAGGTCCATTTCTGGTTGCTGTTCATCGGTTTCCACACGACCTTCCTCGTCCAGCACTGGCTCGGCGTCGAGGGCATGCCGCGCCGCTACGCGGACTACCAGGCGGCCGACGGGTTCACCACGCTCAACACGGTCTCGACGATCGGGTCGTTCATCCTCGCGGCCTCGACGCTGCCGTTCCTCTACAACGTCTACAAGACCTGGCGCCACGCGCCGCTGGTCAACGTCGATGACCCGTGGGGCTGGGGCCGTTCGCTCGAGTGGGCCACGTCCTGCCCACCGCCGCGGCACAACTTCGTGTCGCTCCCGCGGATCCGTTCGGAGTCGCCGGCGTTCGACCTCCATCACCCCGAGTTCGCACCGCACCGCCCCGCGGCCCCGGTGCCGGCCGTGGTGGGAGCGGACGGTGACGACGGATGAAGGTCGAAGGGCTGATCTTCGCCGCGATGGCGGCCTTCTTCGCGATCGTCGCGACCGTCTACGGCCTCCTCTCCCACGAGGTCGTGGGCACCACGGCACTGGTGCTGTCCGGCGGTCTCGCGCTCGCGATCGGGTTCTACCTGCTCCGGCTGTCCGCACGCTTCGGTCCCCGGCCGGAGGACCGGCAGGACGCCGAGATCTCCGACGGCGCCGGCGAGTTCGGCTTCTACAGCCCGCACAGCTGGTGGCCGCTGCCGACCGCGGCATCGGCGGCGATCATGGCCACCGGGTTCGCGTTCGGCTGGTGGCTGACCGTCCTCGGGCTGTTCATGCTCGTGTGCTCGGCGGTCGGGTTCGTCTTCGAGTACTACCGCGGCTACCACGTCGAGGGCTAAGTCGCGCGTGGGCGTCCGCTCGACCAGACCGCCCGGGACGGGCCACGTCAGGTACGGCGAACCGGCCGGCCGGTGGGTCCTGCTGGCCACCGTGCTCGGTTCGGGCATGGCGTTCATCGACGGGACCGTCGTCAACATCGCGCTGCCGCGGATCGGGACGTCCCTCGGAGCAGGCGCTGCAGGCCTGCAGTGGGTCGTCAACGGCTACACGCTCACCTTGGCGTCGTTCATCCTCCTCGGCGGCTCGCTCGGCGACCGCTTCGGCCGCAAGCGGGTCTACCTCGTGGGCGTTGCGTGGTTCGCCACCGCTTCCCTGCTGTGCGGGCTCGCGCCGAGCATCGGGGTGCTCGTCGCCGCCCGCGCCCTTCAGGGCGTCGGCGGCGCGCTGCTCGCACCGGGTGCCCTGGCCATCCTGCAGACGGCCTTCGAGGGGGGTGACCGGATGCGCGCGATCGGCGCGTGGTCCGGGCTGGCCGGCGTCGCGGGCGCCATCGGGCCGTTCCTCGGTGGCTGGATCGTGCAGGTGTCCAGCTGGCGGCTCGTCTTCCTCATCAACGTACCGATCGCAGCAGCGGTCCTTCTGGTCGCCCACCGGCACGTGCCCGAGTCGGCGAACCCCGACGCCGCTCGCCGGCTGGACCTCGCCGGTGCCGCCTTCGGCGCGGTGGGGCTCGCCGGAGTCACCTACGGGCTGACCGCCTGGTACGGTCGCGGGCTCGGCGACCCGGTGGTCCTGGTACCGCTCGTGGTCGGGGTCGGCAGCCTGGTCTGCTTCGTCGTGACCGAGGCCCGGTCGTCGCACCCGATGGTGCCGCTGGCACTGTTCCGGTCGCGGGCGTTCAGCGCGGTCAACGTCGTGACCTTCGTCGTCTACGCAGCGCTCAGCGGGGTGTTCTTCTTCGTCGTGATCAACCTGCAGGTCGTCGCCCGGTTCGCGCCCCTGCCGGCCGGCCTGGCGCTGCTGCCCATCACGGGCCTGATGCTGCTGCTGTCGGCTCGCGCCGGCGCGCTCTCGGCGCGGATCGGGCCGCGCATCCCGATGACGGTCGGCCCGCTCGTCTGCGCCTGCGCGATGCTGCTGCTGTCGAGGGTCGGCGTGGGTGCGACGTACCTGCGTGACGTCTTCCCGGCGGTGACGCTCCTCGGCCTCGGGCTGGCAACGACGGTGGCCCCGCTCACGTCGACCGCGCTCGCGGCGGCGAGCGACAGCAACGCCGGCGTGGCCAGCGGCGTCAACAACGCGGTCGCGCGCACGGCCGGGCTGCTGGCCATCGCGGTGCTCCCGCTGGTGTCCGGCGTCGGCTCCAGCCTGACCGATCCGACGACGCTGCATCCGGCCTACCGCGCCTCCATGCTGATCTGTGCCGGGATGCTCGTCGCGGGGGCGGCCATCTCGGCCGTGACCATCCCCTCGACGTTCGCGGCCGTACGCGGCCAGGCGAGCCGGTAGCCGCTCGGGACGGCTACGCTCGCCGGATGGACACACGGGAGACCATAGGGACCGCAGACGAGGGGGAGCGCCCTACCGCCGACGCACCTGCGGCCGAGACCCTCGATCTGGACGAGGCCGGCGCGCCGGACGACCCGCCGAAGCACGTGCGCTGTCGCATCGGGCTGCATCACTGGGAGGCGCGCCGCACCGACGACGGCACGACCTACCAGACCTGCACTATCTGCGGGGAGGACGAATACCACCCGCCCCTGTTCATGGGCGTGGATCCGCACCACCGCTGAGGTTCAGGGTGCCTGCTCGGCGTCTGGCGGGTCGGCGAGGTCTGCCGGTCGGGTCCATCTGGCCGCGGCCGGGCGCGCCACGCGCCACAGGAACCAGATCATCGCGAGGTCGAGGAGCGGGCTCCATCTGAGGTGCCGGGTGACGTAGGACCAGGAACAGCGCGAAGCCACCGATGTTGATCAGGAGCCCGAGGGCTCGCGTCATCGCGACGCCTGCCCGTGACTGCGATGCCCGCTCCGCGGCGGGCCGGTCGTCCCGCGTACGGTCAGGTGGGTCCGGAGCCGTGGTGACCGTACCGTCCGGCCGGCGATCTGCGCGAGCACGAGCGCGGCCGTGACCCGCCCTTGCTCGAACAGCGGCTGGGCCACCGTGGTGAGCGGCGGTACGGTCCGCGACGCCTCGGCGATGTCGTCGAACCCGACCACCGACAACGCCTTCGGCACGTCGAGGCCGAGCTCGCTCGCCGCTTGGAGGACGCCGAGCGCCAAGACGTCGGTGACCGCGAAGATCGCTGTCGGCCGCCGGCGCGGGGGGAGGCGGAGCAGCTCTGCCGCCGCAGTGGCACCGGCCGACTGGCTGTGCCCGGACGCCTCGATCACGGTGACCCCGCTCGGGCTGATCCCCGACTCGCGCAACGTGCTGAGGAACCCGGTGACGCGGTCCCTGATCCCGGTCCTCGCCGGCCTGCCGTCCGCATAGCTGCCCCTCGGCACGCTCACCACGCCGACGCGACGGTGGCCGAGCTCGAAGAGGTGTCGCGCGGCGGCGGCAGCCGCCTGCTCGTTGTCGATGCCAACGAAGGGGACGCCGGGCAGGCGCGGGCTCCCGACCGTGACCAGCGGGATCCGCCGGGCGATCGCCGCGGTCACGGCCGGGTCGTCCGGTGACAGGGAGCACAGGACGAGGGCGTCCACGATCGCCGACTGCACGATCCCGGTACGGACGACGGGCACAGCGGCAACCGCAGGCACAGCGGGCTCAGCGACGGCCGCTCCCGTCGGGCGAGGCAGCGCGCTGGCCAGAGGAGACGCGCCGTCGCCCGGGCGAGGGGGCAGGTCGGTCGGGACGAGCAGGAGTGCCTGGCCGGCCTCCGCCAGCCCGCTGGCCAGCCCGTGCAGGAGCGCGAGGAGCCCGGGGTCGGCGAACGCGTAGGGCAACCGCTCGGTCAGCAGGACGCCGACGGTGTCGGAGCGCCCCCTGCGCAGAGAACGGCCGGCCGGGCTGGGCCCGTCGTAACCCAGCTGTGCCGCCACCAGGAGCACCCGGTCGCGGGTACCGACGGAGAGCTGGTCCGGCCGGTTGTACGCGTTGGACACCGTCATGGGGGACACGCCTGCGGCGTCGGCAACGGTACGCAGCGTGGGGCGCAGCCCTGCCATCCGTACTCCCGCCGGTCGACTTCCCTGTCTGCCTGACCGTAGGGTACCCTGTCTTCTGTATCGTTACAGAAGACTGGCCAGTCCCTCGAAAGGACGCCTCGATCGTGTCCGGCCGCTCATGAGCCTGCATACCCTTGCCCTCGACCTGGGCTACGTCGGTGCCACCCTCGGTGTAGCGATGGTGGTGCCGCAGATTGTTCGCACCGTCCGCCACCCGACCCTCGGCGGAGTGTCCCCGGTGGCCTGGTCGATGACCGTGATCGCCTGCACCACATGGTTGATCTACGGGATCAGGACCGCGACGATCCAGCAGATCCCCGGGAACATCCTGCTGGTCAGCGGTGCGATCTGCGTCGTGCTGCTGGTTCCCAGTGCGGTCTCGCGCCGGCAGCGGGCCGTGACCTTGGGAGCGGCGCTGCTCGCGCTCGTGGTCGTGGCGTTCGCCGTCCCGCCCCACTCGGTCGGCTATCTCGCGGTGGCGATCGGGCTGACGTCCGCGTGGCCTCAGGTCTACGACTCCGTCGCCACCTGGCGCGCGGGCGTCCGTTCCGGTGTCTCGCTGACGACCTGGACGCTGCGCGCAGCCTCCCAGATGTGCTGGCTGACCTACGCGCTCACCGCAGCGGACGTACCTGTTGCGATCAGCAGCACGGTCGCGCTCAGCACGGCGATGACCCTGCTCGCCCTCGAGTCCCTCGCGCCGATGCGTGGAGCGCGCCTCGGCGCGGCTCTTCAGCCAGAGACCGTCTGAGCGTCCCCTCCGAGCACGTCGTCCAGGAAGTCGTTGCGGAACTTGCCCAGCGGGTCGAGCTCGGCCGCGAGCCGGGCGAGGTCGCGAAGCCGCGGGTAGACGTCGAGCAGGACGTTACGGCTGGTCGTGAACAGCTTGCCCCAGTGCGGCCGGGCCCGGAACGGTGCCAGCCCTTGCTCGAGCGGCGGCAGCACCTTCGCCACGGCGGCCGGATCCTTGATCCACGTGAAGTGGAAGGCGACGCTGTCGCGGCCGTACGCGGGGGAGAGCCACAGGTCGTCGGCCGCTACGGTCCGAATCTCCGAGACCAGCAGTACCGGCCCGAGCAGCTCGCGGAGCCCGGCCACGGCGCGCACCGCGTCGACCGCATGTTCGCGAGGGAGCAGGTACTCGCTCTGCAGCTCGTCCCCGAAGCTCGGCGTGAACTCGAGCCGGAAGTGCGGCAACCGCTCGAACCACGGGCCACGCACCCCGAGCTGCTGGGTGCACATGTCCCCGGCGAGCCCGGGCAAGGGGTGGTGCGGCGACGCCGCGAGCGTCGCCCCGAGCCAGGTGCGTTCCGCTCGCCAGGAGGCGTCCTGGGCGTCGACCCGGTGCTTTCGCCAGACCTGGCCGATGCTGTCGCCCTGCCAGTCGGTGAACAGGCTGACGCTGTACGCCGCCCCGACCACCTCGTCGAAGTGGGCGCCCAGCTCCGCGTACGGAAGGTCCTCGTACACGGTCTGTCTCATGTCGAACGCGGGCTGCACGTCGAGGGTGACGCTGGTGACGACGCCGAGCGCCCCGAGCCCGACGACGGCCCCCCTGAACCGCTCGCCGTCTGAGCGTGCGAGCCGGAGGACCGAACCATCGGCGGTGACCTGCTCGAACGCCGACACCGCGGTGGCCAGGATCCCGTTCCCGTCGCCCGACCCGTGCGTCCCTGTCGCGCACGCACCAGCCACCGAGATGTGCGGGAGCGATCCGAGGTTGTGCAGCGCGAGCCCCTCACCGTGCAGGTACGTCGCCACCTCGCCGTACCGCAGCCCGGCGCTGACCGTGACGCTGGCACGGTCAGCGCTGACCTCGAGGACCCGCGGCAGGCCGGCCACGGACACGAGCGAGCCGGGAGAATCGGCGATCCGGTTGAACGAGTGGCCGGTGCCGAGGGTCCCGACCTTGCTCGACCTGGCCACGAGGTCCTGCAGCTCCTCGACGCTTCCGGGTCGGTCCACGTGGTCAGGGGTGAAGGTCACGTTGCCGGCCCAGTTCTGGGGCCGCTCAGGTTGTGGGTCGCTCACTCGTCAGTACCTTCGCGCGGGTGGGGGTCGTCGGCTGGCAGGATCGCCGGTATGTCCAGACATGTGGCCTTCCTGCGTGGGATCAATGTAGGCCGCAACAAGCGGGTGGCCATGGCCGACCTGCGGACGGCCGTCGCCGGGCTGGGGTTCACCGACGTCACGACGCTGCTGAACAGCGGCAACGTGGTCTTCACCGGCACCGCAGCGGCAGCTCGCCGCGCCCCGGCTGACCTGCAGGCCGTGATCGCGAGCGACTTCGGGGTGGACTGCGCCGTCGTGGTGCGCTCGGCCGCGGAAGTGATCAGCGTCGTGGCGAAGGCGCCGTTCCTGGGCGTCGCGACGAACCCTTCGCGGCACTTCGTCGGGTTCCTCGCCGGCGAGCCTTCGGTGCCCGCGCCGAGCGCCATCGCCGCGATCGACGTCGCGCCCGATCTGATCCGGTTGGTCGGGCGAGAGGTCTACCTCTGGTGCCCGGCCGGCCTGCTCGACTCGCCGCTGGCCAAGCAGGGCTGGGAGAAGACGCTCGGCACCCCGGTGACCGTACGGAACTGGAGCACCGTGACGAAGGTGGCTGCGCTGCTCTGCGACTAGTGCGACTCGTGCGGCTGGTCGCCCTCGGCGGGCGCTGTCGAGCCTGACTCGAGCTGGCGCGCGTAGGACTCGTTCAGCTCGTGGGCATGGTGGGCGCCCTGTGCGAGCTCTTCGGCCGTCGGCTTGTCGACCTGCTCGCCGAAGTAGAAGTGCGACAGCCGCTGGCGGGTCCGGTGCAGGATCGTCACCTTCGGGTGCACACCGTTCTCGTCGGGTCCGTCGTCGAGCTCGAGCGGCTCGTAGGCGTCGCCGGCGAGCAGCACCGCCCGCTCGGTGTCGGAGACCGGCGCGTGGACCTCGATGAACTCACCGGACGGCAGCCGGACGATGGTCCCCGTCTCGTAGCCGTGCAGCAGCTTGTCGCGGTCGCGCCGCTGCAGTGCCAGACAGAACCGTTTGGTGAACACGAACACCAACGGAGGCACGACGAACACCATGATCCGCAGCGCCCACGTGATCTTGTTGATCGAGAGGGCGAAGTGCGTGGCGATGATGTCGTTGTCGCCGCCTACCCAGAGCAGCACGTAGAACGCGATCGACATCGTGCCGATCGCCGTACGGGTCGGGACGTTGCGCGGCCGGTCGAGCAGGTTGTGGTGCCGCTTGTCGCCGGTGACCCACTGCTCGAGGAACGGGTACAGCGCCATGCCGGTGAACATGATGCCCGGGATGATCAGCGACGGGATGAGGACGTTGAGGCTCAACGTATGGCCCCACGCGTCGATCTCGAGGTTGGGCATCAGCCGCAGGGCGCCGTCGAGCCAGCCCATGTACCAGTCGGGCTGCGACCCGGCGGTGATCTCGGTCGGCGTGTACGGGCCGAACAGCCACACCGGGTTGATGCTGGCGATCGCCGAGAGCAGCACGGTGACGCCGAAGACGACGAAGAAGAAGCCGCCGGCCTTGGCCGTGTAGATCGGGAACAGCCGGAACCCGACGACGTTGTTCTCGGTGCGCCCTGGGCCGGGGAACTGGGTGTGCTTCTGGTACCAGATCAGCATCAGGTGGGCGGTGATCAACCCGAGGATGATCCCCGGGATCAGCAAGACGTGCACCACGTACAGCCGGGCGATGAAGTCCTGCCCGGGGAACTCGCTCCCGAAGATCATCATGGCGGCATAGGTGCCCACCACCGGGATGCCCTGCACGATGCCCTCGGCGATGCGCAGACCGGTGCCGGAGAGCAGGTCGTCCGGCAGCGAGTAGCCCGCGAACCCCTCGAGGATGCCGAGGGTGAGCAGGCCGTTGCCGATCAGCCAGTTGATCTCGCGGGGCTTGCGGAACGCTCCGGTGAAGAACACCCGGAACAGGTGGACGGTGATCGCGGCCAGGAACAGCAGCGCCGCCCAGTGGTGGACCTGCCGCATGAGCAGCCCGCCGCGCACGTCGAAGGAGATGTTGATGGTCGAGGCGTACGCCTCGGACATCTTGATCCCGTTCAGGTCGATGTACGACCCGTGGTAGGGGATCTCGATCATCGACGGTTTGAAGAACAGCGACAGGAAGGTGCCGGACAGCAGCAGCACGATGAAGCTGTAGAGAGCGATCTCACCGAGCATGAACGACCAGTGGTCGGGGAAGATCTTGGTGAGGTTCTTCTTCAGGAACTTCGAGACGCCCACGCGCTCGTCGACGTAGTCGGCTGCGGCGCCGCCGGCCTTGATGATCGGGCCCGACTCCGGCTGGGTCGTGGTGCTCATCCGCGCTCCCAGAAGCTCGGCCCGATGGGTTGCGTGAAGTCGCCCCGCGCCACCAAGTATCCCTCCGCGTCCACGGTGATCGCGAGCTGAGGCATCGAGCGGGCGGCAGGTCCGAACACCACGTGGCCGGCATCGGCGAGGTCGAACGTCGACTGGTGGCACGGGCAGAGCAGGTGGTGCGACTTCTGGTCGTACAACGCTGTGGGGCAGCCGACGTGGGTGCAGATCTTCGAGTAGCAGAGGATGCCCTGGTAGTCCCAGTTCTTGCCCTGCTGGGCCCGGATCTCCTCGGGCCGCATCCGCACGAGGACGACGGGGACCTTGGCCCGCGCGTCGAGGTTGCCGGTCGCCTCCTCGACCTTGGCGAGGTTCTCCGGCACGCACGACACGAGGCCGCCGAAGGGGATGTCCTCCGGACGCACCGGGTTCAGCGAGACGTCGCTGACGATCCGGATGCCCTTGGCCCACAACGTGTGCCGCAGCTTGGTGCCGGGCATCGGGCCGAGATCCTTCAGCAGCGGTACGGCGAACAGCGGAGTGGCGGCCAGCGCCCCGATCAGGGTGCGCCGGATCAGCTTGTACTGGCCGAAGCCGCTGCTGACGACGCCCTCGTTGAAGTCGTTGACGGCCACTGCACGCTCGTCATCGGTGCCGCGCATCGGATGCCGCTCGGCGACCTCCTCGACGTCAGGCATGAGCTTCTTCGCCCAGTGGATGGCGCCGGTGCCGACGAAGAACAGGCCGAGGCCCATCGTGATGCCGAGGAAGAAGTTGGAGGCGCTGGTCACCCCGATCAGCGGGATCAGGATCAGCTTGTCGCCGGGGATGTAGACGTACTCGAAGAAGAAGGCGATCGGAGTCAGCGCGCCGATGACGAACATCAGCGACACCTGGCGCTCGGCGCGCTTGGCGGCCCGCGGGTCGACGTCGGTGCGCCGCGGGTGGTGCTCCGGCAGCCCGGGTGCAAGCGGGTTGTCGACGTGGTCGCCGTGTCCGGCAGGGCCGGCGCCGCTGCTCGGCTCGAGCTCGTGCGACGAGTGGCTCATGACGACTTCGCTCCGATCCACACGGCGATCCCGGTTACTGCGCCGAGGCCGATGATCCAGAGGAACAGCCCCTCGCTGACCGGGCCCAGCCGGCCGAGCGACATGCCGCCGGGGTTGGGCGAGTCGCGGATCGTGGTGACGTACTTGATGATCGCCTGCTTCTCCTCGACGGTCATCGTCGAGTTGGCGAACACCGGCATGGACTGCGGCCCGGTGAGCATGGCCTCGAACATCTGCTGCGGTGTCGCGTACTTCAGCGAGGGTGCGAACTGCCCCTCGGTCAGCGCGCCGCCGGCCCCGTTGAAGTTGTGGCACTGGGCGCAGTTGGTGCGGAACAGCTCGCCGCCCTCCTGCAGGTTGGCGTTGAGGTAGGCGAGCTCCTCGGCGGACGGGATCGCCGGACCGGGCGCGAGCGAAGCCACGTAGGCGGCGAGCTCGCTGATCTCCTGCTGCGAGTACTGGACGCGTCCACGCTTGGCCTGCTGCGACGGCGCCGCCAGCGGCATGCGTCCCGTACCGACCTGGAAGTCGACCGCGGCCGCGCCGACGCCGATGAGGGTCGGGGCCGTGCTGCCGCCCTGGGCCTGGAGCCCGTGGCAGGACGAGCAGCCCTCGAGGAAGATCGCGCGGCCCTTGGCGATCGCCTGCGGGTTCCCGTCGGTGCTCGCGGCCGAGGCGGTGCCGCCGCCGGTCAGCGCGCCGTACAGCCCGCCCATGAGCAGCAGGCCGAAGCCGAGGACTACGAACGAGGCGAGCGGGTGCCTGCGCCGCGCCGACAGCTTGGCGGCAGCGGACTGCACGCCCGGCTGCGGGGACGAGTCTGACTGGTTGCTCTGCACGCTGCGCCCCGTCACCGGATGAGGTAGATGGTCGAGAACAGACCCACCCAGACGATGTCGACGAAGTGCCAGTAGTAGGACACGACGATCGCGCTGGTGGCCTGGCTGTGGGTGAAGCGCCGGGCGACGTAGGTCCGCCCCAGCACGAAGAGGAACGCGATCAACCCGCCGGTCACGTGCAGCCCGTGGAACCCGGTGGTCAGGTAGAACACCGAGCCGTAGTTGGTCTGCAGGGTGAGGTGGTCGCGCACGAGGCCCGCGTACTCGTAGACCTGGCCGGCGATGAAGAACGCGCCCATCAAGAAGGTGATGACGAACCAGCGGCGCAGGCCCTTGACGTCGCCCCGCTCGGCGGCGAAGACGCCCATCTGGCACGTGACCGAGGAAAGCACGAGAACCGTCGTGTTCAGCGAGGCGAAGGGCCGGTTCAGATGCTGGGTCGCGTCGGCCCAGACGGCTGGTCCTTGGACCGCGCGTACCGTGAAGTACATCGCGAACAGCGCCGCGAAGAACATCAGCTCGGAGGAGAGCCAGACGATCGTCCCGACGCCCACCACGCTCGGCCGGTTCGCTGGTCCTCCCCGCGGGGTCGCCGGGAGTGCAGATGCGGTTGCGGTCGCCACGGCTGCATCCTGCCAGGCCCGGCGACCGCCAGCGACCCCGACCCCCCGGTCCGTCGCAGATTTCCCGGTGACGGTGCCGGAGCCGATCGGGCAGCCGCCGCGACCCGCGGCCGACCGGTACGATCCGTGCCGTGAGCACGCACGAGGCGCCGGCGCCCGAAGCCACCCTGACCGTCCTCGTCTACAGCGACGACCGGCGGACGCGGGCGGCCGTACGCTCCGCGCTGGGCCGGCGGCCAGCGGTCGGACTGCCCCTCGTTGAGTACGTCGAGTGCGCCACCGAGCCGGCAGTGATCAAGTGCATGGACCGCGGCGGCATCGACCTGGCCATCCTCGACGGGGAGGCCGTCCCGGCCGGGGGCATGGGCATCTGCCGCCAGGTCAAGGACGAGATCTACCGCTGTCCGCCGGTGCTCGTCCTCATCGGCCGGCCGCAGGACGCGTGGCTTGCCACCTGGTCGCGCGCGGACGCCGTAGTGTCCCACCCGCTCGACCCGATCGTGCTGGCGCAGACCTCCGCGGGCCTGCTGGCGACCCGCGTCGCCGCACCGACCGCCGGCTGATCGAGGCGGCACGGTGACTGCCCCCGGGCCGGCGGGCGAGCACGCCTGGCCCGTTTTGCTCAGCACGCTGGTGCGCCGTGACGAGCTGTCCAGCGACGAGACGGCGTGGGCCATGGGCGAGGTGATGTCCGGGAACGCCTCGCCGGCCCAGATCGCCGGCTTCGTCGTCGCGTTGCGGGCGAAGGGCGAGACCGCTGCGGAGATGGACGGCCTCGTCCGCGCCATGCTCGAGCACGCTCACCGCATCGACGTACCCGGACCCATAGTCGACATCGTCGGAACCGGCGGTGACCGTGCCCACACCGTGAACATCTCGACCATGGCGGCGCTTGTGGTGGCCGGCACCGGAGCCCGGGTGGTCAAGCACGGCAACCGCGCCGCCTCGTCGACGTGCGGAGCCGCCGACGTGCTGGAGGAGCTGGGCGTCAACCTCACGCTGACCCCGGACCAGGTGGCGGCGGTGGCGGTCGACGCGGGCATCACGTTCTGCTTCGCCCAGGTGTTCCACCCCGGCTTCCGGCATGCCGCGGTGCCGCGGCGCGAGCTCGGGATCGCGACCGCGTTCAACTTCCTCGGGCCGCTGACCAACCCGGCCCAGCCCGGTGCTCAGGCCATCGGCTGCGCCGACGCGCGGATGGCGGCGGTCATGGCCGAGGTGTTCGCGCGTCGCGGTGTGTCCGCTCTCGTCGTACGCGGTGACGACGGCCTCGACGAGCTGACCACGACGACCACGTCGACCGTCTGGCGGGTGCGCGACGGCACGGTCACCTCGGAGGTCGTCGATCCCTCCCGGCTCGGCCTCGCGACGTCGGCTCCTGGCGCGCTCCGAGGCGGCGACGCGGCCTTCAACGCGGCGGCCGTACGTGCCCTCCTCGCCGGAGAGCCGGGCCCCGTGCGCGACGCTGTCCTGCTCAACGCGGCCGCCGCCCTCGTGGCGCTCGAGGCCGACGACGCGGTCCTGGACGACCGGCTGGCGGCTGGCCTCACGACAGCGGCCGAAGCGGTCGACTCGGGTGCGGCCGCGGCCGTCCTCGACCACTGGGTCGCGGCCACCCAGGCCTTCTGACCCCACGCCCCCGCCACCCCTGCCTCCACCCGCCCCCCTGTTGATCATGGGCAGATCGCCCTGTTTTCTTGATCCAGATGGGCCACTGCCCATGATCAACAGGATGGGGGGGGCGGGGGCGTCGGGGGCAGGGGGGAGCGGGTTCAGCTAGCGGATGCGGGAGCGGCGCCAGCTCTCGCGCAGGAACCACAGCGGCAAGATGAACGCGGGCAGCGTCAGCACGGCGTTGACGACCCCGCCGCCGGTCATGAACCAGACGAACACGATCGGGATCACGCACAGCACGGTGATCACGATGCGCCCGGTCCAGCCGAAGGACGTCGGGCCGGCCTTGACCCGGGAGAACTCGCGCATGTCGTTGCGCTGGGTCGTGGGCGGCGGCGCTGCCAGGAACC
This sequence comes from Actinomycetes bacterium, assembly GCA_036770165.1. Classification (GTDB taxonomy): domain Bacteria; phylum Actinomycetota; class Actinomycetes; order Prado026; family Prado026; genus JANYIP01. The sequence continues at coordinate 15,151 of DAIPJR010000005.1, forward strand.
CGTTCGCGCCGATCGGCTCCGGCCCGTCGACGCCGGCTCCGCCGTCGGCGATCTGCGCGGTCGGGGCACTCGCGACGGTTACGGCTACGGGCGCGTGACAGAGGCTGCAGGCCAACGCTCCGCGTACGAGCGTGGCCCCACAGCTGCAGCGCGACCCACCGACTTCGGTCATACCTTTCTCGGTCGGCCGCCAGCGGCCCCGACTTGACCTCCGGGCGGCTTCCGCAGGCCTAGACGCCGTCCTCCAAGCCGAGCGAGAACGCGGCCTCGAGGTCGTGCCGGCTGTAGGCCCGGAAGGCGATGTGAGTCTGCGTGGCGAGCACGCCAGGAACCTTGTTCAGCGTCCCGGCGATCACCTCGGCGAGCTCGTCGTGCTCGCGTACCCGCACCATGGCGACGAGATCGGCGTCGCCGGTGATCGAGTAGACCTCGCTGACCCCCGGGATGTCGGCGATGGCCTGGGCCACCTCGGGGATCTTGTCGACCTCGGTGCTGACGAGCACGATGGCAGTGATCACGCCGCGATCCTACGTTCGGTGGCCGTGCTCAGCCCACTGGTCGCAGCCGCCGGCGGTCGGTGTCGGGCAAAGTCGACTCGCGCACCGACGCGATCGACCCACCCGTGCTTGCGTAGCGCTCCCGGTGCGAGCCGGCCCCGTGTGCGGGCGACGCCCAGACTCCGTGGACGGCGACGATGCGCGTGCCCGGCTGGTCCAGCCAGCGCAGGACGCATTCGGTCTCCTGCGCCGACGCCGAAGGCGTCGGCCCGACGCCGGCGGCCACTCGCTCGGCCGTCGCGAGAAGGGCATCGACCTGTGGGAGCGGGGGGACGCCCCTCGCCACCACGTCGGTGCCGGCCAGCCGGCCGTGCCGGACGACGGCGATCTCCCAGCCTTCGTCGGGGGTGCGCCTGGCGGCGACCAGCTCGGCCACCGCGGCCAGCCCGGCCAGCCGGTGCATGCGGGAGGCGGTGACCACGAAGGAGGCCAGCCGGTCGCGGTGCGCGGCCGCCGCCTCGTACCGCTCGGCGTCGGACAGCGTGCGGATCCGCTCCTCGAGCCGGGCCACCAGGGCACGCGAGTCGCCCTCGATGGCTTGCCGTACGGCGGCGGCGTGCACCGCGTAGTCGTCGACCGACTCGTGCCCGTCGCACGGCGCGCCGCAGCGGCCCATGCCGAAGAGCGCGCAGGCGCTGCCCGAGCCGGTGGGGGACAGCCGCGCGGTGCACTGGCGGATCGGGACCGCCTCGTGGACCGCCGTCATCGCCGCCAGCGCTGCCGGGCGGGAGCTGAACGGACCGAGGTAGGTGGCGCTGTCGTCCTTGAGGTCGCGGACCATCGACAGGCGGGGGAACGGCTCGACCGTGAGCTTGAGCCAGAGCACGCGCTCGGGGAATCGCGAGCGACGGTTGTAGCGCGGCTTGTGCTCGGCGATCAGGCGCAGCTCGCGCACCTCGGCCTCCAGCGCCGTGGGGCACGGGATCGGGCGGACGCGCTCGGCCAGGCGGACCATCTCGGCCATGCGGGTGCGCATCTCGCTCGCGGTGAAGTACGACCGGACCCGCGCGCGGAGGTCCTTCGACTTGCCCACGTAGAGGACCCGGCCGGCCGCATCCTCGAACACGTAGACCCCCGGCCCGCGCGGGATCCCCTCGGCGAGGTAGCGCTTGCGTCGCTGAGCGGGCGACACCCGCGAGGAGTACGTCGTCAGCTCTTCCAGGGTGTCGACGCCCTGCGTACCGACTCGCTCGATCAGGCCGTGCAGCACGTCGACCGTGGCACGGGCGTCGTCCAGGGCCCGGTGCGTCGGCATCGTCGTCGCCCGGAACAACCGAGCCAGCGTGCTGAGCTTGCAGTCGGGGGCCTCGTCGCGCAGGACGACCTGTCGGGCCAGCCGCGCCGTGTCCAGCACCCCGAACGTCGGCCACTCGGCGCCCGTACGAGCGGCCGCTGCACGCAGGAAGCCCACGTCGAACGGGGCGTTGTGCGCCACGAGGACCGCGCCACGGGCGAACTCGAGGAACCCGGGCAGCGTCGCCGCGATCGTGGGCGATGCGGCCACCATGGTGTCGGTGATCCCGGTGAGGACCTGGATGAACGGCGGGATCGTCGCACCGGGGTTGACGAGGGTGTGGAACTCGCCGATCACCTCACCGGCGCGGATCTTGACCGCCCCGATCTCGGTGATGCCGCAGTCGGCCGGGGACCCTCCCGTGGTCTCGAGGTCGACGACGACGAACAGCACGTCACGCAGCGGGGTGCCCAGCTCGTCGAAGCTGGCCTGCCGCGCAGGGCCCGCTGGTGCGGGGTCGGCTGCTGCGGTCATACCGCGACGCTAGGCACCGCCACCGACAGGGCGGGGGAGGCGCTCCGGCGAACCGGCACCTGCCCCGCCCTGTCGCGGCCCCCGGACCCCCGGCGGAGTGGACGGGTGGCGGCCCCCTCAGACAGCCACCAGTCCGCGTACGGCCAAGGACGCACCCACGACGAGCACGGCGGATGCGGTGATCAGCGGCAGGACTGCCGCGGTACGGGTCACCCAGCGGTGCCGTCCGGCCGACGCGACCCGGCCGAAGCCGGTGGCCGCGCGGTGGGCGAGCAGGCCGGCGGCTGCGAGGGTGATCGCCATCCCGGCACCGAACGCGAGCACGAGCAGGACGCCGAACCAGGCTCGTCCGACGGCGGCCGTACCGAGCAGCACGACCAGGGCGGACGGACTGGGTACGAGGCCGCCGGCGATGCCCAGCGCGATCAGTCCCCGGCGTCCTCCGGGCGCTCCGTCGACCCGCGGGTGAGGGTGCTCGTGCTCATGCGGGTGGGGGTGCGGGTGCGGATGGGGGTGCGGGTGGTCATGCTCCTCCTCGAGGAGGGCGACCTCCGCCGGGACGCGGGCTGCGACCAGGAGCTGACCGTCCTGGTGCGGGAGGGGATGGGGCAGCGCGTGCCCAGGCCCGTGCGGGTGCGCGTGCGGGTGGTCGTGCGGGTGGTCGTGGTCGTGCGCCGCAGCCCCGGCCCTACCGTCCGCCTGCAGCGCGCGACGGGCCCTCAGACCCACCCGGATCAAGGTGATCCCCACGCCGACGACGAGCAGGCCGCTGACGGCGGTCAACCAGGGGTACAGGTTGGCCGGAGTGATCGTGGCGAACGTCCCCACGAGCAGCCCGAGCAGCAGGACGCCGAACGTGTGCGTGGCCGTGACGGTGAGCGCGACCTGGCTGGCCGCTCGCAGGGACCGCTCGGCCCGTCCGGCCAGGTAGAACGCCATGATCGACTTGCCGTGGCCGGGCGCGACCGCGTGGGCGGCGCCTACCCCGACGGCGATCAGCAGGGCGAGCACGAAGGTCCAGGTGCCGTCGGCACCGGTCGCTGCCGAGCTGAGCCAGCTGGTCAGCAGGTCGATGCCTCCTGGGAGCACGGCGTTCGCCGCGTCCACCGTCGCGACCTGCTGGGTCAGGGCGGGGCCGCCGAGCCGGAAGCCGGTCGATGCGGCGGACACCTCGACCGGCGAGGCCAGCGCGTCCGACGGGTAGTGGCTGAGCTCCTTGCTCGGGCTCGTCGTCGGCACGGTCGAGCGGCTGAGCGTCGTACGGTCGCCCTGGATGGTGACCTCGCGCCAGCCGACCGTGCCCGGTCGGTCGTCGTCGGCGAAGGTCAGCCCCGAGGTGGTAGCCGCGGGAACGTCGACGCGGGCCGATGTCGCGCACTCCAGCCGGAAGGTGAACAGCCCGGCCTGGCCGAGGATGAGCCGCCCCTTGGACGACACCACCGTGAGCGGGAGCCGGCGGCCGTCGACGGCAAGCGTCAGCGTCGACAGCGAGGTGATGCACGTCCTGGCGGAGAAAGCGGCCAGCTCAGGGGCCGACACCTGGCCGTCCCCGTTGGCGTCCATGGCCGGCTTCGCCTGGAGGGTGGGGATCTCGGCCAGGTCCAGCACGTGCTCGACATCGATCGCACTCGGCTGCACGACGATGGCGTCGGCCCGGTTCTCGGTGAAGTTGCCGAGCGGGTGCGCCCAGGCTGCGGCGGCGGGGACTGCGACGAGGCCCGCGACGAGCGCAGTCGTCACGACGAGGCGGCGACGCAACCGCGCCCCTGGCAGGAGGCGGCTCATGACGCGCTCGCAAGCTCGGCCGTGGTCCGGTCGGCCAGCTGGCGCTGCAACGGGTCCAGCATGCCGCGCAACCGGTTGGCCGCGGCGAGGTGCGCCCTTGCGGCCGCGCGGTCGCCCAGCGCGGTCTCGATGACGGCGGCGTGCAGCAGGAACCGGGCGTCTGCCGTACCGATCCGGAGGGCCAGGTGGGACATCGCCAGCGCCTGCACGTCCATCCCGGCCGCGTGCAGCGCCCACGCGTACGCGTCGGCGACGTGGACGCTGTGCCGGCGTCCCCACTCCGCGCGAGCGGCGGCGAGAGCGGACTGCGCGTCGCCGTGGTCGGACTCGAAGTTGGCCACCTCGAGGTCGGTCTGGACCCCGTTGGCCTTCGACAGCGCCGCGGAGCCGAGGACCACGGCGAACTGCTGCTGCGCCTGCGTGGTCATCCCGAGCGACTCGAGCAGGTCGCCGAAGTCGACGAGGTACTCGGGCAGCGGGGCGCGCCGCACGACATCGGTCCAGAGGGTGATCGCCGCCGCGTCGTTGCCGCGCAGGGACGCGACCCGTGCCAGCCCGGCGGTGGCGCCCACGGTCGTCGGGTCGGCCTTCAGCGCGGCGTCGTAGTCGGCCGTCGCCGTGCTCAGGTGGAGGGTCTCGCGGGCCAGGTCGCCCAGATGCATCCGTACGAACGCGATGTCTGTCGCGGAGGTGGCCGCCTGGAGCGCGCGCTGCATCAGCGCGACCGCGCCGGGTACGTTGCCCCGGAGCTCCTGCTGGTACGAGAGCCGGGTGAACGTCGGTACGCCCGGGCTGACCGCGTCGGCCTGCTCGGCCGAGGCGAGCGCCTGGGGGTACATCCCGAGCTCGGTCAGCGCGTCGGTGCGGATCGCGAGGGCCTCGGCGTCGTCAGGGTTCACCGAGAGGGAGGCGTCCGCCTGGTGCAGTGCGGCTGCGAAGTCGTGCCGTGCCGAGTCGAGCGCGGCGAGCCCGGCGTGGGCGGCGTCGTCGGTCGGCGACAACGTCAGCGCACGGTCGAGCGCGACCTGTGCCTTGGGGTAGTAGGACGGGTCGAGCGTCACACGGGCCTGCTCCACGTAGGCGACCCCGAGGCTGGCCCAGCCGCGCACGTCGTCCGGCTGCACCGACAGGTGGGCCTGCAACGCCGTGATGCCCCCGGCGAGGGTGGGTGGGGCCACCTGGGCATCGGCGGCATCGGCAGCGGCGACGAGCACGTGCGCCCGGCCGATGGACGATGAGTGGCTGCCGACGAGGCCGGCGGCGCCGGTCAGGACGACGACGGCGGCGACCGCCGTGGCTGCGGCGGCCGAGGTGGCGGCT
>DAIPJR010000108.1:0-1298 GCA_036770165.1 Actinomycetes bacterium
TCGACCGGACGCTGGCCGCGGCCGCCGAGTCGTTCGACGTGCTGAGCCGCGAGCGCCGCGGGGACTGAGGCGTCGTGGACCCCGTCTACGTCGGCCTCGACCTCGGCACGTCGAGCCTCAAAGCCGTCGCGGTGGACGCGGGCGGGTCGGCCGTGGCCGCGGCGTCCTCCGCGTACGAGACGCACCGGCCCGAGCCCGGCGCGGCGGAGCAGGACCCGCAGGACTGGTTCCGGGCCGTCCGCATCGTCGTGGCCGAGCTGCGGGCCCAGGTGCCGTCGGCGCGGTGGGCCGGCGTCGGCCTGTCCGCGATGATCCCGACCCTTCTGCCCACGGACGTGCGCGGTGAACCGTTCGGCCGCGCCATCACCTGGCAGGACGGTCGCGCCGAGCGGTACGGCGAGCTGCTCCGGACCACGTTCGGCGGCGCTCGGCTGTACGAGCTGACCGGGCAGTGGGTCGATGGGCGCTACCTCGTACCGATGTCCTGGTGGCTCGCCGAGACGCACCGGCGATCCACCGGCACCGCACGCGGGCAACGGATCCTCGGTGCCAAGGACTACCTGTTCGGCTGGCTGACGGGGGCTCCGGCCACCGACCCGAGCACAGCGGCCGGCTACGGCTGCTACGACCTCGTCGAGGGCGCCTGGTCGACGGAGCTGCTCGCCGTAGCGCCGTCGCTGCTGATGGCGTCCCTGCCGCCGGTCCTTCCCTCGACGACCGCGCGGCCGTTGACCGCCGGGAGGGCGGCCGACCTGGGCCTGCCCGCCGGGCTGCCCGTGGTGCTCGGGGCGGCCGACTCCGTGCTCGGCGCGTACGGGCTGGGCGTCACCGAGCCCGGCGACGTCGCGTACCTCGCGGGCACGAGCACGGTGGTGCTCGGGGTGAGCCCGGAGCTCGTGCGCGACCACCGGCACCGCTACCTCGTGACGCCGCTTGGCGTCGGCTCGGGCTGGGGTCTGGAGATGGACCTGCTGAGCACCGGCGCGGCCGTCGAGTGGCTCGCGAACGTGACCGGGGCAACGGTCGACGTGGCGGGCCTGCTCGCGCTGGCCGACACGGTCGACCCGGCGGCTTCGAACCTCCCGGTGTTCCTTCCGTACCTCGCGCCGGGCGAGCAGGGCGCCCTCTGGGACCCCGCGCTCACCGGCGCCGTGACCGGGCTCGACCTCAGCCATGGCCGGGCCGAGCTCGCCCGCGCCCTGGTCAACGGCATCCTCGTGGAGAGCCGGCGGTGCCTCTCGGTGCTGGAGACGGCCAGCGGCGGCGCAGGGACGGTACGGCTGGCCGGGCGTACCACC
>DAIPJR010000108.1:1308-6996 GCA_036770165.1 Actinomycetes bacterium
CGACGCTTCGGGTCGCCCGGTGGTGCGAGCCGGGTCGGGGCCGCGCGCCGACCGCGCCTCGGCGCTGGGTGCGGCGCTGCTGGCCCGGCTCGCCGTGTCCTACGAGCCGGGCAGCTCGATGGAGGACGGGGCGGCGGAAGCCGTGGCCGCGCCCGACCGGGCCCGGGCGGCCGCCTGGGCGTCGATCGCCGACCGGCACGACGCCGTCCTGCGGGCGGTGCGGGCGACGCGCGCGCCGAGCCCTGACGCTCCTGGAGGAACGCGATGATCCCTGGCCACGACGTCCACCTCCGTGGGTTCGCCAGCGACAACTGCAGCGGCGTCCATCCCGAGGTGATGGCCGCGCTCGCCGGGGCCAACGACGGGCACCAGGCCAGCTACGGCTGGGACTTCTACACCGAACGGTTGCAGGGGGTGTTCCGCGACCACTTCGGCGACCAGGCGACGGCCTATCCGGTCTTCAACGGCACGGGAGCCAACGTCGTCGCGCTGCAGGCGATCACCCAGCGCTGGGGCTCGGTGATCTGCTCGGCCACCGCCCACGTCTTCTACGACGAGTGCGGAGCACCGGAGAAGGTCGGTGGCCTCAAGCTGCTCGGCATCCCGACGTGGCACGGCAAGCTGACGCCGGAGCTGATCGACCGCGAGGCCTACGGCTTCGACGACGAGCACCGGGCGCAGCCCCAGGCGATCTCGTTGACGCAGTCGACCGAGCTGGGCACGACCTACTCGGTCGACGAGGTCGCCGCGCTGGCGGCTCACGCGCACGCCCTCGGGATGCGCGTGCACATGGACGGTGCCCGCATCTGCAACGCGGCGGCCTCGCTCGGCGTGCCGCTCAGGGCGTTCACCACCGACGTCGGCGTCGACGTGATCTCTTTCGGCGGCACCAAGAACGGCCTGATGTACGGCGAGTGCGTCGTCGTCCTCGACCCGGCCGCGGCACCCGGCATGCTCTACGTACGGAAGTCGAACATGCAGCTGGGGTCCAAGCTGCGCTTCGTCTCCGCGCAGTTCGAGGCGCTGCTCGGAGGTGACCTGTACCTGCGCAACGCCGGTCACGCCAACGCGATGGCGAGCCGCCTCGCCGAGGCTGTGCAGACCGTACCGGGCGTCCAGATCCTGCACCCCGTAGAGGCCAACGCCGTGTTCGCGCTGCTCCCGAGCGGCGTGGCCGACCGGCTCCGGCAGGACTACGCCTTCTCGGTATGGAACGAGCGGACGGGCGAGGTCCGGCTCATGACGTCGTTCGACACGACCGAAGCCGACGTCGATGCCCTGGCCGATGCCGTACGTCGGCGAGGCGGTCTCGCCTGAGCGGTCGACGGGCCGGCTCCTGGTACCTTCACCCGGTGACTTGGACCAGCAGCATCACCCGGTTCCGCGAGCCTCAGGGCGCCCTGCGGATGACCCACTTCCTGCAGATCCTCGACCGGTTCCCGCCGGGGCGGCTGCTCGATCTCGGCGCCGGCCACGGCATGTTCGCCCAGCTGGCGGCCGACGCCGGGTGGGAGGCCACGGCTGTCGACGCGCGCGACGAGCGCTTCCCGCAGGACGCGCGCGTGACCTGGTTGAAGCAGGACATCCGCGAGGTGGACACGTCCGGGTTCGACCTCGTCTGCGCCCTCGGCCTCTGGTACCACCTGACGCTCGACGACCAGCTCGGGCTGGCCCGCAAGTGCAGCGGAGTCCCGCTGATGATCGACACGCACATCGCGATGGTGGACGACAAGTCCCACCACAAGCACACCAAGCGGCTCACCAGGATCAAGTCCGACCAGGGCTACGAGGGTCGGCTCTATTTCGAGGGCGACCTGCAGGACCGGTTCACCGCGTCGTTCAAGAACGAGAACTCGTTCTGGCCGACCGAGGACTCGCTCCGGCGCGAGCTGAAGTCCGCCGGCTACGACACGGTCGAGACCTTCGACCCGCCGATCGCCCCCGACCGCCGCTACTTCCTCGCCACCAAGATCGGCGACGACCGCGGCAAGCGGCTGGACGAGCTGATCAACAAGTACATCCCGATCACGTCGTAGCGCGGCCCGCGGTCAGGACAGCCGAACCTGCGCCGGCGTCTTGCTCGGTTTCGCGCTGGCCCCGAAAGCCCACGCCTCGATGCTGCCCTGCGGCGGCTTGTACGAGAGCGGGCCGAGCGTGCTGTACGACCACGTGGTTGCTCCGGCGAGGGCGTGGTAGTAGGACCAGTAGGCGGTCACCGGCGGGGTCGTGATGCAGGCCTGCTGCGCCACCGTCGGCAACCCGTTGATGCGGCAGACGAAGCCGAGACCCGACTGCACCGTCCCCTTCGGGGTGAAGCCGGCCTGCTGGAGCGCCGCGATCCCCGTCGCCGGCGCGCCGGGAGCGCACCTGACCTTGACGCCCTTGCCGAACGCGGTCATGTCCACCGCGACCGTGACGCCGGTCTTGCCGGGACAGTGCCCAGCAGTACCGGCGAGTGTCGGCCGGACCAGCGTCGCCGAGCGGGCGCCACTGGTAGCGGCCGCCGTCCCGCACAGGATCCGAGGGGTGGCGGTCGACGGCAGCGAGGCGGGCAGCGGGAACGTCTTGCCGGCCATCGCCGGGATGGCCTGCACGGTCGCCAGCGTGCTCGGCGAACGGTCGCCGGGGAAGAAGAACGCGCCCCGGTCTGCAACCGGGTCGGAGCACGAGAGCTGGTACGACGCGAGGGCGGTGTAGGGCGTCGCGCTGCCCTTCGTCCACACGGCGGCACCCGGCGAGCCCTGCTCGGCGAGGATCGCCTGGACCGAGAGTGCGGTGGAGTCGGGGTCCGACGGCTGGCCCGGAATCGCGAGGAACGGGAAGCCCGCGTCGGAGGACTGGATCGACCGCAGGGCCTTGAGCAGCAGGAACTTCTTCGGGTACTGCGCGTACGCGGCCAGCCCCTGCGCCGCCATCCCGGTGCTGTTCGTGTCCGGGCCGGCGAAGGTGTTCGGATCGGCGGCCGGGCAGGCGACCGACGTGTCGGCGCGGTAGGACGTCCACAGGCCGTCAGCGCACTGCTGCCGCGTCAGCCACGCCTCGGCCGCGACGACCTTGGCGTTGGACGGCGCGATCCTTGCCGCCTTGAGTGCGGTCAGGACGGTTCCCTCGCGGAACGCGCCGTCGAACGACGGGTCGCTCGTGCCGAACAGGCCCGCATCGGGGCCGGTGGTACGAGCGGTTGCCAGCAGACGCCCCACCAGGTTGTTCTTCGCCGCCGTACCGCCGAAGGCCCGCGGGTCCTGACCCGCGCTCACGGCGGCGAGGACGAAGTAGGCGAGGTTGCCCGGGTTGTCGGTGCCGTCGTTCGTGACGAAGGCGGTGCCCAGCTGGGTCTTCAGGTAGGCGATCGCCTGGGCGGAGGCGGCCCTGCCGACGCCGGCCGCGTGCAGGCCGACGACGGCGTAGGCCGTGTCGACGACGTCGGCCACGCCGAACGAGTCCAGGTGGCCGCCGTTCGCGGCGATCTGCCTCGCGAGGTAGCCGCCGCCCCACTCCGCCACCGTGGTGCGGGCGGGCGCGGTGCTCGTGGCAGCGGGTGCGGCCGACGCCGGGGCCGCGAGAACCACGGCCAGGCTGAGGGCGGCGCCACCCGCGAGCGCGGGCAGCCATCGACGGGTACGGGTGTGACGGGTGGTGCTGGGTTGGTTCGGCACGGGATCCCCTTCTCTGGGCCCGCGGTACCGATTCTGTGCGATCCGGGACCGGACCACCCGGTCGGGGACCACCCAGGCTCCGGCGCGCAGTCCACGACGTTAGATCGGAGCCCATCCCCACTCGGGCATTCCGGCTCGCCCGCTCTCGCGGGCCCACGGCTGCGGGTCAGCGCCGGCTTCAGACCGGCTTCCCCCAGGTGAGGACGTGCGTTGCGGAAAGTAGCACACGCCGCGCGAGGGCTGGTTGTTCAGGGCCGAACGGTGTCGGTACTGTGCAGGAGCGTCAACAACTGAACACGCTCGGTCGACAGGGGAAGCCGGTGCAAGTCCGGCGCTGACCCGCAACCGTGTGCCACCGGTCCAGGCAGGACCGGCGGCGAGCCGGAGCACCTGACGACCTGGGCTGCTTGCTCTCACCATCCGTCGTGGACTACGGGTCGGAGCCGATCTCTTCGGTCACCGCCCCTTCTCGCCAGGGAAGGCGCTGCGCGTGAACCTCGTCGCCCGCTCGTCGGCTGCCGCCGTGGCCGCGGCGGTCCTCGTGCTCTCCGGCTCGCCTGCCGCCTCCGCGACCTCGCGTCCGGCGGCAGCGCCGTCGACGCAGGCGCAGGCCGCGGTCGGCTGGCTCACGGCCGAGCTCGGGCGCGGTGGGGGGTCGATGCCGGGGTTCACGCCGGGACGGCCCGACGTCGGCCTCACCGAGGACGTCGTCCTCGCACTCACGGCCGCCGGCCAAGGGACGTCTACGGCAGCTCGGACGGCGACCACGCAGGTCGCCGGCCACGTGGCGGACTTCGTCTCGTACGACTCCCTCGGGACAGAGTTCAAGGGGGTGCGGCTGGCCGGTCCGCTCGCGAAGTCGTTGCTCGTCGACGAGGTCCAGGGTGGCGACGGGCATGCCTTCGGCGGATGGGACCTCGAGGGCGACCTGCGGGCGCTCATGGTCACCTCCGGCACGACCACCGGCCGGTTCGCCGACAAGAACGCGTTCGCGGCCGATGCCAGCAACGGGTTCTCCCAGGCGCTGTCCCTCCTCGCGCTGCGCCGAACCTCCGGTGGCGTCCCTTCCCAGGCGATCGACTTCCTGCTGGCGCAGCAGTGCCCGGCCGGTGGCTTCCGGCTGTTCTACGACACGGGTTCGTCGTGCGCGAGCAACTCAGGCGAGGACACCGACGCAACGTCGCTGGCGATCGACGCGCTCCTCTCGGTCGGCTCGACGCCCGCCGTGCAGGCGGCTGCGTCCCGAGCTGTCGGCTGGCTCGCCGGTCTCCAGGGCTCCGACGGGTCGTTCGCCGGCAACGGTCCGACCGCCTCGCCTAACAGCAACAGCACCGGCCTGGCCGGGGCCGCCCTCCTCACCGCGGGCCAGAGCGCCGCCGCCGGGAAGGCGGCCGCCGACGTGCAGTCCTTGCAGATCCTGTCGGGCCCCGACGCGGGAGCCGTGGGGTACGACCACGCGGCCCTTGCCGCCGTCACCGGCGGAGTGATCGACGACCTGTCGAGGGACCAGTGGCGCCGCGCCACCGCGCAGGGGGTGCTCGCCCTCGGCCTGCCCGGATACGGCCAGATCGTCGCGGTGCCCGCTCCCTCGGGCGGCTCCGGCGGCTCGGGTGGTGGTCCGGTGACGGGGGGCACGTCGACCGCGACGCTCTCCGCGCGCAGCGTGGATGCGGGCGGCTCGGTGTCGTTGACTGGCAACGGGTTCCGCCCCAACGAGCCGGTCAAGGTATGGCTGCACTCGACGCCTGTGCTGCTCGCGTCGTCGACCGCCAGCGCGGCCGGCGCCGTCAAGGTGACCGTACGGATCCCCGCCTCGGCGGCGGGGGGACGGCACGAGCTCGCCATCGTCGGATCGGCGTCCGGCCATGAGGCGGTCGTCACGTTCTCGGTGAGGGCGCGGGTCGCGCAAGGCGCCTCCGGCGAGCCGGCCGCGGATGCTTCGGGCGGCTCGACGTTGCCCGACACGGGGGGCCGGACCACCGTTCCGGCAACGGTGAGCCTGGCGTTGCTGCTCGGCGGCGGCTGCCTCGTC
>DAIPJR010000294.1:0-2233 GCA_036770165.1 Actinomycetes bacterium
CGGGCGCGGCGGCCAGCTCCTCGGCGAGGTGGGCGAGGGCGACGCCGTCGACGACGAGGCGGCCGCTCGCGTCGGTCGCGGTCTCGATCCGGCCCGCCTCCGCCCAGCGCCGGATCGTGTCGTCGCTGACACCGAGCAGCTCGGCGGCCTCGCGTACGCGAAAGGTCGTCACGAGGCCCATCCTAGCCGTGCCTGCGGCTGTTCGGGGCTAACGATTCCGCAACTGCGGATCCACCTCAAGGCCGCCCTCCCTCGCGTCGACAGAAGCAACAGCCGCCGAAGGACGAGGGCCATGACCGAGACCGTGCAGAGCACCGACCCGTCCGGACCGCCTGCGCCCGGCTGGTACGCCGACCCCGGAGGCAGCGGCGGCGCCCGCTGGTGGAACGGCCAGGGCTGGACCGAGACGGTACGGATGCCCGCGCCGGCGGTGCCGCTCGCGCCGGCCGTACAGGCAGCACCGGCGGCCCCGCCGGCCCCCGAGGCTCCCCCTGCTCCCGCGGCCCCGGCGATCGACTACGTCATCCAGGCGGCGACCGCTGACCTTCCGCCCGCGCCGTCCCGGTTCGGCGGCCCGGCCGAACCCGTGCAGCCGGTGCTGCCGGTACCCGCTCCGCCGGGGCACCGCGCCGCATCGCACCACCAGGTCGCGTCGGGCCCGTCCATGTCGACCCGTACGAAGGTGCTGCTCGCGGTCCTGGCCGTCCTGGTGATCGCCGGGTGCGTGCTGTGGTTCAAGCTCATGTCGGGAGGCACTGCGGCGACGCCGCTCGGCGGCTTCGGCGGAGCGCGCGGCCCGGCGGCCGCCGCATCGACCAAGGTGGACGCGCAGAGCATCGCCGCCGCCGAGGAGACCGTGTACTCGACCCAGCAGGTCTACCTGCCGTTCGGTCCGAGCACCGACATCGTCGTGCTGGGGAAGACCGAGATCCGGCTGTCACCGCAGAACACCGCGAGCGTCGTGCTCAACGGCTCGGCGACGGGGTACTGCATCCTCGTCGTCTCCAAGTCCCCGACGACCAAGGCGACGTCGACGTCGGTCTACGTCTCGACGCTGGGCGGCCTCCAGCTGCTGGCTACGACCTGCCCCGCGACGTTCTGACCGAGTACGCCAGCGCGGCGCCGGCCAGGGCGACGAAGACCGCCACGTAGGGGAGCAGCCGCCCCGCGAAGCCGTGCACCGGGTTGCTCTCGAGCACCCGCAGGCACCCCTGCACCGGTGACCCCGGGACGATGAGAGCGAGCATCGTCACGGCCAGGATCCCGAGCGCCGCCTGACCCGATCCGTTGACCAGCGGGCGACCCAGCAGCGCCCCGATCCCCAGTCCCAGCAGGGCGAAGACCGCGTGCAGCGCCAGCCCGCCGACCACCGGCTTCACCCCGGCCGAGTAGGCGGTGTTGGCGACGAGCGCCCACCCGACGGCGGCCACCGCGAGGAGGGTCGCGGCGACGGCAGCAGCGACGAGCGCGGCGACCTGGACCCGTACCTGGCTGCCCGCTGTCGCGGCGGTGACCTGCCGCGCGACCTCGTTCTCGGCGCCCAGCGTCGCCGAGGCGAGCCAGGCGGACATCACCAGCAGCGCATAGCCCGTGACGCCGTACGCGGGAACGGCGGGGCCCGCCTGCGAGGCGTACACGAAGGCGAGCAGACCGAGGTACGTGACGAATGGACCCACCCACCGCTGCGACCGGACCAGCGTCGCCAGCTGGTAGCCCACGAGGGCCCTCATCGCGTACCCACGCTGACGACGGACCAGCCGGCCTCGATCGCGGTCACGAGGAAGCGGTCGACCTGGTCGGGGTCGACGACGTGCGCGGCGATGGTCCCGTCCTGACCGCGCAGCTCGACGCGCACGCCAGCTGCGGGCCGCTCCCCCGCCCCGTCCAGGGACGTCAGCCGACCGTCGTCGACCAGGTACGTGGCATCCGGCGCGAGCCCGACCGCCCGCCGCCCGTGGTCGGCGAAGACCACGACGGAGCCTTCCGCCCGCCGCCGTACGACGAGGTCCGAGAGCACCGCCTGCGCGTCGGCGTCCAGGCCGGTCCATGCCTCGTCCAGCAGCAGAAGGGCCGGCGCGTCGAGGAGGGCCTGGATGACCGCCACCTTCTGCGTGGTGCCCTTGGAGAGGTCGCGCATCGGCTGGTCTCGGGCGACCGGCTGCAGGCCGAGCTCGTCGGACAGCCCCTCGGCCCGGCGCGTGACCCCGGACGGCACCAGACCACGGATCCGGCC
>DAIPJR010000109.1:0-5413 GCA_036770165.1 Actinomycetes bacterium
CAGCTGCGGCCGCAGCTTCCCCGTCTGCAGGCGGCTCATGTCCAGCAGGTTGGCCACCAGGGTGTCGAGCCGGTCGGCGGACTCCTCGATGGTCGCCAGCAGGGCCGCCTCGTCGGCGTCGGACCAGTCGACGTCCTCCTGGCGCAGGCTGCTCACCGCCGCCTTGATGCCGGCCAGCGGGGTGCGCAGGTCGTGCGAGACGGCGGCGAGGAGGGCGGTACGGATCGCGCTGCCCTCCTCGAGCCGCTGCGCCTCGCGGGCGCGCGCGGTCAGCCGCTCGCGCTGCAGGACGACGCCCACGTGCGCCGCGTAGGCCTGGAGGACCCGCTGGTCGTCCGCAGGGAGCGGGTGCCCGCGCAGGACGACCGCGAGGTTGTCCGACGCCGCGGCCTCGACGTCGCCCGCGCCCGGCTCCGGGTACGGCTCGGCGCCCGCCGACGAGAGCAACGCCCACTCGGCCCGGTCGTCGGCCCGCTCGTACAGCGCCGCGGAGGACATCGCGAAGGTCGTGCGGAGCCGCTCCAGCAACGACTCGACGCTGTCGCCGCCACGCAGGGCGCTGCCTGCGAGGGTGCTCAAGGTGGCTGCCTCCGCGCGGCTGTGGGCGGCGTCGTCGGTACGGCGGGCGGCGAGGTCGACGACGCTGGCCACCGCCACGGCCACGGCGACGAAGATGAGCAGGGCCAACGCGTTCTCGGGCCGCTCGATGGTGAACGTGTGGATCGGCGGGGGGAAGAAGTAGTTGATGAGCAGGCTGCCGAGGACCGCGCTGACGAGGGCCGGCCAGAGACCGCCGACCAGGGCCACCACGACCGTCAGCGTCAGCGAGAGCAGCAGCTGGCTGGACAGGGACAGCCGGTCGCCGAGGAGCGTGAGCAGGCCGACCATGGCGAACGGGCCGGCAACGCCGATCACCCCTCCGACGACCAGCCGCCACCGCGCCAGCCGGCGGCGCGGTCGCCTCCTCGGGAGGGGCCCCGTGTCGAGCCGTACCAGCAGGACGTCGATGTCGTCGGCCCGGCGTACGACGCTGGTGGCGATGTCCGGCTCGACCAGCCGGCGGATCCGTCCCGAGCGCCCCGCCCCCAGCACGAGCTGCGTGGCGTTGACGCCGTGGGCGAAGTCGACCACAGCCTCCGCGACGTCCTCGCCGAGCACCGTGTGGAAGGAGCCGCCGAGGTTCTCGACGAGGACTCGGTGCGACTCGAGCCGCTCCGTCGCCGGGCCCGGGAGCCCGTCGGACGCCGCGACGTGGACGGCCAGCAGCTCGCCGCCGCTGACCCGCCCGGCGACCCGGCTGCCGCGCCGGATCAGCGCCTCGCTGCTGGCCTCGCCCGTCACGGCCACGACGATGCGCTCCCGCGTGGCCCAGGTGCCCTCGATGCCGTGCTCGGACCGGTACCTCGCCAGGCCCTCGTCAACCCGGTCGGCCAGCCAGAGCAGGGCCAGCTCGCGCAGCGCAGTCAAGTTGCCGATGCGGAAGTAGCTGGCCAGGGCGGCGTCGACCTGCTCCGGCCCGTAGACGTTGCCGTGCGCGAGGCGCCGGCGGAGCGCCTCGGGGGACATGTCCACCAGCTCGATCTGCTCGGCCCGGCGGACGATCTCGTCGGGGACGGTCTCGTCGGGCCCGATCCCGGTGATCGCCGCGACGGCGTCGGACAGCGACTCGAGCTGCTGCACGTTCAGGGTGGAGATGACCCCGATGCCGGCGGCCAGCAGCTCCTCGACGTCCTGCCAGCGCTTGGCGTTCCTCGACCCTGGCGGGTTGG
The DNA here is from genome assembly GCA_036770165.1 of Actinomycetes bacterium. GTDB lineage: Bacteria > Actinomycetota > Actinomycetes > Prado026 > Prado026 > JANYIP01. Next base: position 1,770 of record DAIPJR010000109.1, read on the forward strand.
TGTGCGCCAGCTCGTCGACGAGCACGAGCGTGGGTGCGCGTACGAGCACGGCGTCGAGGTCGAGGTCGGTGAACGTCGCGCCGTGCTGGGTGAACGACCGTCGCGGCAGCACCTCGAGGCCGCGCAGCTGCTCGGCCGTGTGCACGCGCCCGTGGTCCTCGGCGAGGCCCACCACGACGTCGGCCCCGCGCGCCAGGCGGCGATGCCCCTCAGCGAGCATCGCGTAGGTCTTGCCGACGCCGGGCGCTGCCCCGAGATAGATCTTCAGCGGTCCGCTGGGCACCGCGGCAGCCGGCTAGCGGATCTCGGTGATCTGCTGGCCGGTCCCGCTGATGTCCAGCGGGTCGCGGTCCATCGGGCGGCCGTCGGCATCGGTGGCCTGCGCCACGGCGTCGGGCAGCCGGAGCGGCAGCGCCTCCCTGGGCGCGTGCGCCTCGTTGCCGCGCACGACCACGGTGCCGGTGAAGACCCCGAGCAGCGGCTCGGCGAGCGCGAGATCGGCCGCAGCGGGCCCGGTGAGCACGCCGCGCAAGAACCAGCGCGGGCCGTCGCAGCCGATGAAGCGCACGGATGCCAGCGCGGCACCGCCGCCCGGCTGCGGGAACGGCAGCTGCGCCTTGAGCGACGTGCCGATCGGGATCTCCTCGGCGTCGGCGAGGCCCCCGTCCTTGGTGATCTCGGCCGCCAGCTCGCGGCGCACCTCGGCCCAGATGCCCTCGCGTCTCGGCGCGGCGAACGCCTGCAGCTGGAGGGTCGACTCGCCGTGCACCGCGGTCACCGCGATGACCGAGCCGCCGGCCTCGTCCAGGTTGACCTGGATCTCGGTACCCGGGGTACCGGGGATGCGCATGCTGCCGAGGTCGAGGCGGACCACCTCGTCCTCAGGGGCGTCCTCCACGTCCCAGGGGCCGGTGGGCCGATCCGGCTCGACCGGGTCGAAGTCGTCCTCCACGTCGTCGGCGTCCGAGTCGTCCTCGGCGTCGTCGTCGAGCTCGTCCTCGTACGTGTCGTCGACCTCGTCGGCGCTCTCGGCGCTCCCCTCGCTACGGTCCTTGCGGCGACGGAACACGGTCACTCCCCTTCTGCAGGGGGCACGGCCGGCATACCCCCGGTGGAACCGAACCCGCCCTCGGAACGAGCCGAGCCGGGCAGAGTCTGCACCTCGTGGAACCGGGCTCGCTCGACCCGTTGCACCACCAGCTGGGCGATCCGGTCGCCGCGGCGGAAGCGCACCGGCTCGCGGGGGTCCAGGTTGACCACGCTCACCTTGATCTCCCCGCGGTAGCCGGCGTCGACCGTACCTGGCGCGTTGACGATGCTCACTCCGTACGTGGCGGCAAGGCCCGAGCGCGGGTGGACGAAGGCTGCATAGCCGTCGGGCAGGGCGACCGCGATCCCGGTCGGCAGCAACGCGCGCTCCCCCGGCTCGAGCACGGCGTCGACCGTCGTGTGCAGGTCGGCTCCCGCGTCGCCCGGGTGCGCGTAGGCGGGCAGCGGCACGCCCTCGTCGAGCCGCTGGATCAAGATCTCCACGGTCACGGGTTCACCTCGTACGAGCGGACCTCGGCGTGGGCGGCGGTGGTTCTCGCCGCCTCGACGTCCTGCGGGCGGCCGTGGGTGCTGAAGTGCTCGAGCGGTACGGCGACGAAGACGGCGGCCGCGGTCAGCGCCAGCGGCCCGTCGGGCGCGTCGAGCCGGCCCTCGGCGCGGGTGTAGATACGGCGTCCGGCGACGCCGACCACCTCTCCGGCGATGAACAGGCGGGTCCCCACGGGTACCGGCCGGACGAAGTCGGTCTCCAGCCGGGCCGTCACCGCGGGCCGGCGGAGCAGCCAGTTGAGCGAGCCGAGAGCCTCGTCGATGGCTGCAGCCAGCAGCCCGCCGTGCGCGAGGCCGGGAGCGCCCTGGTGGTGCTCGGTGACGACCAGCTCGGCCCGGTTGGACACTCCCTCGCCCGCGTAGACCAGCAGGTGCAGCCCGGTGGGGTGGTCGACGCCGCAGCCGAAGCACTTGGCGTAGTGGCTGATGATCTGCTCGCCGACGGCCGGCGCTTCCGGGTGCCGGACGGCGGGGACGGCGTTGCCCGGAGGCGTGGCTGACCGGCGCTCGTCCATGGTCACGACCCTACTGCGAGCGAGGGTACGCACAGGTGGCACCCTGAGGGCCGTGAGCATCGCCGCACCCACCTACCGCGAGCGGCTGTACGCCCCATGGTGGCTCTGGGCGATCTGCACGGTGATCGTGGCGACGTTCGGCGTCGCGTTCGGGTTCCCGCTCGGCTGGGTCGCAGGCGTGGCGGCCGGCGTCGTCGCCGAGGGGGCAGTCGTGTGGGTGCTCGTCACAGCATCGGCCGTCGTCGAGGTGAGGGCCGCCGCGCTGGTCGCCGGACGCGCAACGCTCGGCTACGACGCGATGGGCCCGGTGACGGCGCTGGACGCGACCGCCGCCGGCCTCCTGCGCGGGCGGCACGCAGACCCGCGGGCCTACCTGCTGCTGCGGCCCTGGGTGCCGGAGGCGGTACGTGTCGACGTCGCCGACCCCGCCGACCCCACCCCGTACTGGTACGTGTCGACGCGGCGGCCGGCGGCCGTCGCCGAGGCGCTGGAACGGGCGAGGAGCGCTGCGACGAGGTCGCCCTGACGGCAGGCGCCCGGATGAGGCAGGCTGGGGCCCTGCACGGCCACCCATCGAGGTGGTCGCCGGACGAGAGCGGGTGCATGCATGGCGGGACGCGGCTCGAACCTCGGTGCCCAGGCGGTCCTCGTGGTCGGTGGGCTCGCAGCGGCCGCCGCCGCGAAGAAGGTCGTCAACGTCGTGTGGGTGGCGGTCACCGGGCGCGAGGTGCCCGAAGACCCGAACGACCCCGAGGTGTCCACCCGCGAGGCCGTCGCGTTCGCCGTGGCGAGCGCCGCGATGGTCGGTACCGCCAAGCTGTTGGTCGCGCGCAAGGCCACCGCGCTCAAGTCGAGCGACGTCAAGGACGCGCGCGGCGCCTGAACACCCGTCGCGGTCGGGTACCGGGGTCGAGCAGGTGGCTCACGGCGAGGCCGGTGAGCCCGCCGACGAGCGGGCGGTGCCTGCGCAGGTCGCCGCGCAGCGAGTCGGACAGCGCGATCGTCTGCTTGCGGTTGCTGTACGCGCCGTAGGCGGCGCCGATCATCAGGGGGGCCAGCGTGCCGATGCCGCGTCCGGCCCGGCCGAGGAGGCGACGCTGCACCCGAGGGCCGCCGTCATCGTGGCCGGCTCGAACGGGTTGACGCCGCGCCGGTTGGCCCACGACAGCGCGTACGCCGCCCCGCGCTGGGTACCGGTGCCCCCGACGGCGACGCCGTAGACCTCGTGCAGCTCGGCGACCAGCTTGATCTCGATCACTGCGACAGCGGCCGTCTCGACGGCGAGCTGCAGCGGGATGGTGACCAGGGTGACGGGTACGGTCCACTTGGCGGCGGTGACCGCGCCGCCGGCCACCCCGACCGCGGCCGTGGCGAGCACGGCGTTGCGTACGAGCGCATCGGCGAGGGCCTCGCCCTCGAGCCCCTTGTGGTGCTCCTTGAGCGTGGCGAGGTCGCGTACCGGGATGCGCGGGGCGGCATCGACGACGACGTCGGCCAACCACCGACCGCTGGCCACCGCCGCCGATCCGG
>DAIPJR010000109.1:5423-6938 GCA_036770165.1 Actinomycetes bacterium
AGCGCGAGCGGCGCCGCAAGGGTGCCGGGCGTCTGCTCCCCGCCGGCGATCTCGCCCAGCAGGTCGGAGAGCCGGTCGTCTGCATCCGTGGCCGGAGGCGTCCTCGTACCGGGTCGCATCTTCATGACCCGATCATGCCCGGATCACGCGCCGCGTACGCGCACGGATCAGGCCGCGCACTCGCGGCAGACGAACTGGCCGCCGACCTCCTTGGCGAGCTGGCTGCGGTGGTGCACCAGGAAGCAGCGCGAACAGGTGAACTCGTCGGCCTGGCGCGGGATGACCTGGACCGACAGCTCTTCGCCGGACAGGTCTGCGCCGGGGAGCTCGAAGCTCTCGGAGGCCTCCGCCTCGTCGGCGTCGACAGAGCCGGACGAGGCATCGACGCGCCGTGCCTTGAGCTCCTCGAGGCTGTCCTCGGCGAGCTCGTCGTCGGTCTTGCGTGGGGTGTCGTAATCGGTGGCCACTGGAGAACCCTCCGAGGGGGTTATGTGTGAGTGTCGAGGTTTCGGTGTCGCAACGCGTGGGACGGCTGTTTTGTGCCCGGGTCTGGCCGGCAATCTCCCCCGGTCTTCCCCGGTCTTCCCCCGGTCGATCGAGCGGACCGGGCTGGTCCGTTCGCGCGTCGGGACGATAGACATACGGCATCGACGGCGTTCCCGCCAGTGGACGCGCCGACTCTTGGCGTACCCACAGCAACGGCACGGTGAACTTTGGAGGAACGCATGGCCGTCTACGCACTCGGCGACCTCGTCCCGGTGATCCATCCGGAGGCGTACGTGCACCCCGATGCGGTGGTCATCGGGTCGGTGGAGATCGGCGCCGGGTCCTCGGTCTGGCCGCAGGCCGTCCTCCGCGGCGACGCCAACCGGATCGTGGTCGGGGAGCGCACGTCGATCCAGGACGGCGTCGTCGTCCACGTCTCCTCGCACCTGCCGACCCTCATCGGGTCCGACTGCGTCGTCGGCCACCTGGCCCACCTGGAGGGGTGCGAGGTCGAGGACGGCTGCCTCGTCGGCTCCGGCTCGATCCTGCTGCACCGCGTCGTCGTACGCAGCGGGGCCCTCGTCGCGGCCGGTGCGGTGCTCACCCCGGGTACCGAGGTACCCGCCCGGGCGCTCGCGGCGGGCGTACCCGCGCGGATCACCCCGGACAAGGTCGCCGCGGGAGCCTTCGACGACAGCGCGGCGCGGTACGTCGCCAACGGGCGCCGCTACGCCGCCGAGCTGCGCCGCCTCGACTAGCCGCCCCTCGCCCGTCCCGTACGTCCCGCCCCCGGGCCCCGCCCCGCCCGTACCGCGTTGATCATGGCCAAATGGCCCGCTTTCCTTGATCCACATGGGCGATTGCCCATGATCAACGCGAGGGTTCACGACCACGAGGGCGAGCGTTCTGGACCACGAGGGTACGAGTCGGCGGCGAGGGGAGGATGCTTGCCTCATGACGACCGGCTGGTTCGCGCGGCTCAGCCGCTCGTGGCGGGTCGGCGGCGGGACGTACGTGGCGGTGGTGACG
>DAIPJR010000295.1:0-2218 GCA_036770165.1 Actinomycetes bacterium
ACGGCCTCGACCAGCCGTGCGACCGGCTGGCGCAGGCCGCCGACCCCGCCGATGCCGACCACCCCGTCGACGACGAGGTCAGCCTTGGCGAGGAGGTCGCCGGAGGTGGCGTCCCCGCCCGGGTGCGCGCGCCCGCCCGAGCGCCGCAGCGCAGCGAGGCCGGCCTCGTGGGTGCGCGACCCCAGGAGCACCGCGTCGACCCGGGCGCCGCGCCTGGCCAGCCGCGCCCCCGCGTACAGGGCGTCGCCCCCGTTGTCCCCGCTGCCGACCAGCAGCACCACCCGCGACCCGTACACGGGGCCCAGCAGGGCGGCACAGGTACGGGCCAGACCGTCCGCGGCGCGGCCCATGAGGGTGCCGTCCGGGAGGGTGGCCATCAGGGCCGCCTCGGCGGCCCGGACCGCCGCCACCTCGTAGCCGCTACGCATCGGCCACCTCGGTGGCCGGCCCGGTAGCCGGCCCGGTGGCCGGCCCGTCGCCTTCGGCGACGACGAGTGCGGAGGCGATCCCCGCGTCGTGCGACAGCGAGAGGTGCCACCGCTCGATCCCGAGGGCCTGGGCGGCCGCCGCGACCGTGCCACGAAGGACCAGCGAGGGGCGACCCGACGAGGCGGACACGACCTCGCAGTCCTGCCAGGCCAGGCCAGCCGGCGCGCCGAGCGCCTTGGCCACCGATTCCTTGGCCGCGAACCGGGCCGCCAGGGAGGCGGGAGCAAGGCCACGCTCCGCCGGAGTGAACAGCCGCTCCAGCAGCCCGGGCCGGCGCGCGATGATCCCCTCGAACCGCGCGATGTCGACCACGTCGACGCCCACTCCGAGGATCACGCCACCCAGCCTAGGCTCGCGCGTCCCCCACGCTCGCTCCAGCGGCTCCTGAACGACATCCCGTATGCAGATGTCGTTCAGGACCCGCGCGCCGGGGTAGGTTCGAAAGATCCGTTCGCTCGCTACGGGGGAGTCTTCATGACGCGTCCTGCTGTCCTGCGCCGCCTGGTACCTCTGGTCGCCACCGCCACAGTCGTGGCCGGTCTCGCGGCCGTGTCCGCTCCGGCTGCCCATGCCTCGGGCGGTGCACCGGCCGGCTCGGTCCGCGCGCAGCACCGCACGGCGCAGGAGCTGGGTACCTTCCTGAGCGCCGACCGCATGCGGGCCTCCCGCGTGCTCAAGCAGGCTCGCAGCAGCCGCGCCGCCGCCAGCCTTCCGCCGTTCAACCGAGCCAACCTGGCGCCCGTGATCAGCGGGCCGACGCTGATCTTCACCCAGGTCGCGTTCCTGGCACCGACCAACATCCGCGAGACCATCGTCGCCAAGGACCTGAAGACCGGCGTCCTCACGGCCCTCCTGCCGGCGTCCACGACCATCTGCCCCTACGAGCCGCGCCTGTCCCCCGACGGCACCATGGTCGTCTATCTCGACTACGGTCCCGGCTGCCTGGCGCAGTCGGGCACGCTCAACGTGCTGACGCTCAGCGGCGGGGCCATCAGCACTCTGGTCACCGCGCCAGCCTTCGGCGACATCCAGCTCCCGAACTGGAGCCCCGACTCGTCGAAGATCCTCTACACGCAGGCGCAGTACACCTCGGGCGGGACCTTCGTCTCGTCCGCGTTGCTGACGATCCTGCCGACGGGTGGCAGCTCGACGCCGATCACGGGAGGCGGCCTGAACGGTTACGACGGGGTCTACTCCCCCGACGGCCTCAAGATCGCCTACGCGCCTATGTTGCCGCTGAGCGCGACCTACCTCGCGGTCATGAACGCCGACGGGACGAGCGTCTCCAACCTGACGCAGACCGCCTCCCTCTCGACGTTCTCGCCGATCCACCCGGCGTGGTCACCCGACGGGCACCTGCTGGTCTTCCAGTACTTCAAGGGGACGATCGGCACGAGTGACACCAACGGCATCGGGATCGCCCACGTCGACGACAGCGTCCCGGCCGGCGGACTCGGCGTCACCGGCGGCCTCAGCGACTCCTTCTTCCCCTGCTGGGCCCCGGACGGCACGGAGATCTACTACGACTCCGCGTCGCTGGACAGCTCGGGCAACCTGATCACCAACTCCCGGCTCTACGGCATGGACGTCGTCGGGCACCGGCGCGCGACCCTGCAGGCCGACAGCGCGCACGCCTACACCAGCCCGTCCTTCGCCGGTCCTGGGCTCGACACCGGTTCGGCGTCGACGTTCACCCCGGTGACGCCGACGCGGCTGCTGCCGCGCACCC
>DAIPJR010000110.1:0-6897 GCA_036770165.1 Actinomycetes bacterium
CGAGGTCGGAGACCACCTGGTAGGTGGAGCCGGACTGCTCGAGGATGCCGCGATCGGCGAGCATGCGTACGGTCTCCACGGCGTAGAGGGGGATGCCCTCGGCACGGTCGACGAGCCGTTCGAGATCCGCCTCCGGAAGGCCCTCGACGTAGCCGGTGACCAGCGCCCGGATGTCGTGGTCGGGCAGGGGGTCGAGGTGGAGCCCGGAGGAGGCGCGGACGGCAGCGCCCCACGTCGGCCGCCGCTCGGCCAGCTCGGGCCGCGCCAGGGTGATGACGAGGACGGGTGAGCTGCGCGACCACGCCAGGATCGACTCGACGAAGTCGAGCAGTCCCGGGTCGCCCCAGTGCAGGTCCTCGAACACGAGGACCGTGGTCCCTCGGTCGCCGACGCGCTCGACGAACCGCCGCCACGCGCCGAACAGCTCGTCGCGATCGCCTTGGGGGGCCGGGTCGAGACCCAGCAGGTGTCCGAGCCGCGGTTCCATCCAGTGCCGCTCGTCGTCGTCCGCGACCAGGTCGGCGAGGCAGGCCGCCAGCCGGCTGCGGGCGGTCTCGTCGTCGTCGGTCTCTGCGATCCCCGCCCGCCCTCGCACCATGTCGGCGAACGCCCAGAAGGTCACGCCCTCGCCGTACGACGGGCAGCGGCCCTCGTGCCAGTAGATCGACTCCGTGAGACCGTCGATGTACTTGCGCAGCTCCCAGAGCAGCCTCGACTTCCCGATCCCGGCGACGCCCGTGACGGACAGCAGCCGCGGCCGGCTGTCGCGGCCGGTGGTGTGCAGCAGCTGCTTGGCCAGCCGCAGCTCCTCGTCACGTCCGACGAAGGGCGGCTCGGGGGCCGTGCCGCGCCCGGACCCGCCGATCTCGCTGACCACCCGGAGCGCCCGCCAGGCTGCGACCTTCTCCTGCTTGCCCTTCAGCACCAGCGGGTCGACGGGCGCGAACGTGATCGCCTCCGCCGAGGCGCGGTACGTGCGCTCACCGACGAGCACGGTTCCCGGCTCCGCCGCGGACTGCAGCCGCGAGGCCGTGTTGACGAGGTCGCCCGCGACGAGCCCCTGCCCGACCGCACCGACGGCGGCCACGGCCTCGCCGGTGAGGACGCCGGCCCGGGCCTGCAACGGCACGCCGAGCCGAGTGCCCAGGGCCGCGACGCGGTCGACCAGGTCGAGGGCGGAACGCACGGCTCGCTCGGCGTCGTCCTCGTACGCGACGGGAGTGCCCCACACCGCCATGACCGCGTCACCGATGAACTTCTCGACCACACCACCGTGGCGGACGACCGCTTCGGAGGCTGCCTCGAAGTACTCGCCCAGCAGTGCGCGCACGTCCTCCGGGTCTCGGCCCTCGGCGAACGCCGTCGAGCCCACGAGGTCGGCGAACAGCACGGAGACCAGCCGGCGCTCGGTCCGACCGGGATCGCCGGCCTGCGTGTCGTCGCGGGTGCCGGCCCGGACGCTGGCCGGAGCGTCAGCGGACAAGGCCGCGCCGCACTCGCCGCAGAACTTGTCGTCGACTGAGTTGGCGGCGCCGCACGAGGGGCACGCCAGGGCGAGCCGCTGGCCGCACTCGCGGCAGAACTTGCGGCCCGGCTCGTTCTCCGTGCTACAGCTCGAGCAGAGCACCGCCCACCACCTTCCGCTCGGCCGAATCTATCGGTTCTCCGCGGGCCAGGGTCCCGCCTTGGTCCCTTCGCCCGGATCGGCGAGACGGTAGGTTCGAGGAGCCGAGACGGAACGTACGAAAGGCCTCTGAGTGCTGATCAAGACCCTGCGCAGCTACCTGCAGCCCTACCGGCAGGCGATCACCCTCGTGGTGGTCCTGCAGCTCGTGCAGACCATCGCGATGCTCTACCTGCCGACGCTCAACGCGAACATCATCGACCAGGGCGTCGTCAAGGGCGACACCGGCGAGATCGCCCGCCTCGGCGCGGTGATGATCGCCGTCACCTTCGTCCAGATCGTCTGCTCGATCGGGGCCCTCTACTTCGGGGCGCGCACGGCGACCGCCCTCGGCCGCGACGTACGAGCCGACGTGTTCGACCGGGTGCAGAGCTTCTCGGCACGCGAGGTGGGGACGTTCGGGACGCCGTCGCTGATCACCCGTACGACGAACGACGTGCAGCAGGTACAGATGCTGGCGCTCATGTCGTTCACGTTGATGGTCCAGGCGCCGATCATGTGCGTCGGCGGGATCATCATGGCCCTCGACCAGGACGTACCCCTGTCGTCGCTGCTCCTCGTCGTCGTGCCCGTGCTCGGCATCCTCGTCACGCTGATCATCCGGCGGATGCGCCCGCTGTTCCGGCTCATGCAGATCCGGATCGACCAGATCAACCGGGTCCTGCGGGAGCAGATCAGCGGCGTCCGGGTCGTCCGTGCGTTCGTCCGCGACACCCAGGAGCAGCAGCGGTTCGGCAAGGCCAACGAGGAGCTGTTCGTGGTCTCCCTCGGGGTCGGCCGGTTGATGGCGCTGATGTTCCCCACGGTCATGCTGGTCGTCAACGTGTCCAGCGTGGCCGTGCTCTGGTTCGGCGGCCACCGGATCGACAGCGGGGGCATGCAGATCGGGGCGCTGACCGCGTTCCTCAGCTACCTCATGCAGATCCTCATGGCCGTGATGATGGCGACGTTCATGTTCGTGATGGTGCCACGGGCCGAGGTCTGCGCCGAGCGGATCCAGGAGGTGCTGGGCACGGAGTCCAGCGTCGTGCCGCCGGTCAACCCGGTCCGTACCTTCGCCCGGCACGGCTTCCTCGAGCTGCGCGGCGCCGAGTTCAGCTATCCGGGAGCGGCCGAACCGGTTCTCTGCGACGTCGACCTGGTCGCGCGGCCGGGGGAGATCACCGCGGTGATCGGCAGCACCGGCAGCGGCAAGACGACGCTGCTGAACCTGGTCCCGCGGCTCATGGACGTCACGGCGGGCAGCGTCCTCGTCGACGGCATCGACGTCCGCAACCTCGACCCGACGCTGCTCTCCGACGTTGTGGCCTTCGTCCCGCAGAAGCCGTACCTGTTCACCGGAACGGTCGCGAGCAACCTGCGCTACGGCAAGCCGGACGCGACCGACGAGGAGCTGTGGCACGCCCTCGACGTCGCGCAGGCCAAGGACTTCGTCGAGCAGATGCCAGGCGGGCTCGACGCCTCGATCGCGCAGGGCGGCACCGACGTGTCCGGCGGCCAGCGGCAACGGCTCGCCATCGCGCGAGCTCTCGTACGACGTCCCGAGATCTACCTGTTCGACGACTCGTTCTCCGCCCTCGACTACGCGACCGACGCGGCGCTCCGTGCCGCACTCGCGAGGGAGACCGCCGAGGCAACCGTCGTGATCGTGGCCCAGCGGGTGAGCACCATCCGGGGCGCCGACCGGATCGTCGTCCTCGACGGCGGGCGGGTCGTGGGTACGGGAACGCACGCCGAGCTCATGGCGGACAACGAGACCTACCGCGAGATCGTGCTCTCGCAGCTCACCGAGCAGGAGGCCGCGTGAGCACGCCGCCGCCCGCGGTCGCGGGGGAGCGGGCCGTTCCGAAGCGCGGCCCGGGGCCCGCCGGTGGCATGGGCATGGGGCGCGGTCCTGCCGCCTTCATGGGCGGGATGTCGGCCGAGAAGTCGCTCAACTTCCGCGGGTCCAGCCGCCGCCTGCTCCGCATGCTCGGGCCGCAGCGTCCGCTGATGGTCGCTGTGCTGGCGTTCGGCGTCGGCAGCGTCGCCCTGTCGGTGCTCGGCCCGAAGATCCTCGGCCACGCCACTGACCTCATCTTCACCGGAGTGGTCGGCAAGCGGCTGCCGGCGGGCGTGGACAAGGCCACGGTCGTCGCCGGCCTCCGCCAGCAGGGCAACGGCACGCTCGCCGACCTGATCAACGCCATGGACGTGGTGCCCGGCCGCGGGATCGACTTCACGGCGGTGGGCCACATCTTGTTGCTCGCGCTGGGCATCTACGTTCTCGCCGCGGTGGCCGGCTGGCTGCAGGCGCGGCTCACCACGACCGCGGTCCAGCGGGCCGTCCGCACGCTCCGGGAGCAGGTCGAGGCGAAGTTCTCCCGGCTGCCGCTGCGCTACTTCGACCAGCAGCCGTACGGCGAGATCCTCAGCCGGGTGACCAACGACATCGACAACCTGTCGCAGTCGCTGCAGCAGACTCTCAGCCAGATCGTCACGTCCCTGCTCACCATCGTGGGCGTCCTCACGATGATGTTCGTCATCTCGCCGCTGCTCGCCCTGATCGCCCTCGTCACGGTCCCGGTCTCCGTATGGGTGGCGGCGCGGATCGGTAAGCGGGCGCAGCCCCAGTTCGTCAAGCAGTGGGCGACGACCGGGCGGCTCAACGGCCACATCGAGGAGATGTACACGGGGCACTCGCTGGTCAAGGTTTTCGGCCGCGCCGACGAGTCGGCCGCGGTCTTCAAGGAGCAGAACGACGCGCTGTTCACGTCGAGCTTCAAGGCCCAGTTCGCGTCCGGGCTGATCCAGCCGGCGATGACGTTCATCGGCAACCTGAACTACGTCGCCGTCGCGGTGGTCGGCGGGCTCCGGGTCGCGTCCGGGTCGCTGTCGCTCGGCGACGTCCAGGCGTTCATCCAGTACTCCCGCCAGTTCAGCCAGCCGCTCACCCAGGTCGCGAGCATGGCCAACCTGCTGCAGTCAGGGGTCGCCTCGGCGGAGCGGGTGTTCGCGCTTCTCGACGCGGACGAGCAGGAGCCCGACCCCGCCGTGCCGGTGCGCGACACGGTGGTGCGCGGCCGCGTCGAGTTCCGGGACGTGTCGTTCCGCTACGTCGAGGACGTCCCTCTCATCGAGGACCTGTCGCTGACCGTCGAGCCCGGGCAGACGGTGGCCATCGTCGGCCCCACCGGCGCCGGCAAGACCACCCTGGTCAACCTGCTGATGCGCTTCTACGAGATCGACAGGGGGACCATCCTGCTCGACGGGATCGACATCGCGACGATGACCCGCGAGGACCTGCGAGCCAAGACCGGCATGGTGCTGCAGGACGCGTGGCTGTTCGGCGGGACCATCGAGGAGAACATCGCGTACGGCGCCACCGCGCCGACGCACGAGCTGATCGAGGCTGCCGCCGAGGCCACGCATGTCGACCGGCTCGTCCGGACGCTCCCGGACGGCTACGACACGGTCATCGACGAGGAGGGCGGGGGTGTGAGCGCCGGCGAGAAGCAGCTCATCACCATCGCCAGGGCGTTCATCGCCGAGCCCGCCATCTTGATCCTGGACGAGGCCACGAGCTCGGTCGACACCCGTACCGAGGTGCTGATCCAGCGGGCGATGAACTCGCTGCGCGAGGGGCGTACCAGCTTCGTCATCGCGCACCGGCTGTCGACGATCCGCGATGCCGACCTGATCCTCGTCATGGAGGCCGGCCGCATCGTCGAGCAGGGGACGCACGAGGAGCTGCTCGCGGCGGGCGGCGCGTACGCCCGGCTGTACGCCGCGCAGTTCGCCCACGCCGTCGCCGAGGTCGACTGAGCCCGCGCCCCCAGGTCGGGGTGCGCCACCGGGGGAGTCAGGCGCCCACCTGCCTGGCCAGCTGGTCGCGGATCGCGCGGCTGCGGCTCGCTGTCCGGGCCCGCGGGAGCGTGCGGTCGAGCTGTCCCGGCTCGGTCGAGCCGAGGAACTCCAGCAGCAGCCGGGCGAAGCGCGCCGGCTCGTCCATGTGCGGGAAGTGCCGCGACTGCTCGAACACCTCGAGCGCGCTGCCCGGGATCGCCGCCTGCGCATCGTAGGAGTGAGCCACCGGGATCACCGTGTCCAGGGCGCCCCACACGATGAGGATCGGCCGCCCCTCCGCGAGGTAGAGCCGGTCGCTCGCGCTCACCCGCTGACCCCCTGAGTCGACCACGCCGCGCAACGTCTGGACGAACGCCGTCCGCGCCGGGCCGTCGGCGAGCGAGGCATAGCCGCGGGCCACCTCCAGCACGGACGGGCGCAGCTGCAGTGGGAGCCGCCCGAGCAGCCGGCCCACGAGCACGCCTACGTCGCGGACACGGGTGTTGGCGATCACGGGCAGCACGAGCCCGGCACCGGGAAGGGTCGCCGCCCGCAGCGCCCAGCTCACCTCACGGCCCAGGCCCCCGCTGGACACGAGGATCAGCCGCTCGCACAGCTCGGAGTACTGGTAGGCGAACTGCAGCGCGACGCCGCCCCCGAGGGAGTGGCCGACCACCGTGGCCCGCTCCACATCCAGGTGCGCGAGCAGGTCGCGCATGATGCTCGCGAAGGCGCTGAGCGAGTAGTCAGCACGAGGCTTGTCCGAGTCGCCATGGCCGAGAAGGTCTGGCGCGATGACGTGCGCGTGCTGGGCCAGCATCGGGATGACGGGGTCCCAGGTCGCGCTGCTGCTGGTGATCCCATGGATCAGGAGGAGGGCCGGCCGGCTCGGGTCCCCAGCCTCCCGGTACGCCACGCGATGGCCGTGCAGCGTGACCTCGGTCCGTCTCATGCTGGCCTCCATGGCTGAGGAGCTCAGCAGACCACGTTCTGGGTCCGTTGGCGCGCACCCGGGCCCCGCAAGCCTGCGCGTGGTCGCTCCATGGCCACTAGATGGCCCCTAGGGTGGGGGAATGGCTGCGGAGCGCCTGGCGGGGCGCGACCTGGACGTCGTCGTGTTCGGTGCGACGGGGTTCGTCGGCCGCCTCGTGGCCGGCTACCTCGCCGAGCACGCACCGCCGGAGGCCCGGATCGGCCTGGCCGGCCGATCGCTCGAGCGGCTGTCCGCCGTGCGCGACGCTCTCGGCCCCGTGGCTGCTGGATGGCCGCTGCTCGTGGCCGACACGGGCGACGCGGGGTCCATCGAGGCCATGGTCACGGCTACCCGGGTGGTAGCCACCACGGTCGGGCCCTACGCCAGGTACGGCATCGGGCTCGTCGAGGCGTGC